>JAYVVP010000039.1:0-16900 GCA_043786935.1 Pseudanabaena sp.
TGGAAGTGTAGACATTATTATGGGTGAGGTTGATCGCTAATGTACGGTGGAATTGATTTACAACGATCTTTAATCGAAGTTTTGACAGGACTAGGATTACCTGCAGATATTGCCAAGGTAATTTGGATGTTATTGCCAATGGTAGTAATGGTCTTAGGTGTAACAATTGGCGCACTAGTCTGTACTTGGCTAGAGCGAAAAATCTCAGCCGCCGCTCAACAACGGATTGGACCCGAATTTGCCGGACCATTCGGACTGTTAATCCCGATCGCTGACGTTGCCAAATTGTTAATCAAGCAAGGGACAATTCCTGCAAAAGCCGATCCTTTGCTTTACACGATTGGTCCTGCTCTTGTATTTACTTCTGTATTCTTTTGCTATCTTGTCATTCCTTTTGGTCAAAATCTGATCATTTCTGACATAGGCACAGGTGTATTTTTCATCATCGCCATTTCCAGTATTGCCCCAATCGGTTTGCTGATGGCGGGTTATTCTTCCAATAACAAATATTCGCTTTTAGGTGGTTTACGCGCCGCTGCACAGTCGATTAGTTACGAAATTCCCCTTGCATTGGCTGTACTAGCTATAGCCTTGATAACCAATGGACTTAGCACCATTGACATCGTTAACCAGCAAGCAGAATACGGTATTCTCTCTTGGAATATTTGGCGGCAACCAATCGGTTTTGTCATCTTTATTATTGCTGCTCTTGCGGAATGCGAACGCTTACCGTTTGACTTACCAGAAGCGGAAGAAGAACTAGTTGCGGGCTATCAAACTGAATACTCAGGAATCAGATTTGCCTTCTTTTATGGTGGTTCTTATGCAAACCTCTTGCTAGCTGGTTTATTAGCATCAATCCTCTATCTTGGTGGTTGGGAATTACCCTTTCCTATTGACAGAGTTAGCGAGGCGTTAGGTATCGAATCCAACACTGCATGGTGGCAAATTCTGGCGGCTTTCATTGGACTAACAGCCACTCTCGTGAAAACCTATGCCTTTATCTTCTTCGCAATTCTCCTACGTTGGACAGTTCCCCGTGTGCGGATCGACCAACTGCTCGACCTCGGCTGGAAATTTCTATTACCGATAGGACTAGCTAATTTGCTGATTACCGCCGCTTTAAAACTAGCTTTTCCTTCTGCTTTTGGTGGATAAAATCGAATTTAGTTAAAGAACTTGCAAAGCTTAGCTTCTTTAAAAGCCAACCCCATTACCAATTATTACTATGCTGAAATTCCTCAATAAAGTTGGTGACTATACCAAAGATGCTATCCAAGCAGCAAGGTATATCGGACAAGGTATGTCGGTAACTTTTGACCATATGCGTCGCCGTCCGATCACTGTGCAATACCCTTATGAAAAGCTGATTCCTTCTGAACGGTTTCGTGGACGGATTCACTTTGAGTTCGACAAGTGTATCTCTTGCGAAGTCTGTGTGCGCGTATGTCCGATTAACTTGCCTGTAGTTGATTGGACATTTAACTCAGAGATAAAAAAGAAGGAACTTAAGAGTTACAGCATTGACTTTGGCGTATGTATTTTTTGCGGCAACTGTGTGGAATACTGCCCCACCAACGCTTTATCGATGACTGAAGAATATGATCTTTCTACCTATGATCGTCATGAGCTGAACTTTGATAGCGTTGCTCTTGGACGGATGCCAACTAAAGTTACTGAAGATCCTTTTGTAACTCCGATTCGAGAGCTTGCATATTTGCCTAAGGGTGTGACGGAGGGGCATGAAGTCCCACATACTGCCAAGCGGGCAGGCTTGCGCCCAGAAGAAATTGCGGAAACCACATCTGAAAAGTAAATAACCAACAAGAAAATTTATGATGAACAATATTGGTTTAGGTGATGGTTCACAAACTGTATCCCTAGTTGTTTTGACGGCAATGCTAATAGCTTCAGCGATGGGAGTGGTGCTATTACCAAATATCGTTTATGCGGCGTTTTTACTCGGCGCAACTTTTATCAGTGTGGCAGGGTTATATCTGTTACTTAATGCGGATTTTGTAGCAGCAGCACAAGTATTGATCTACGTAGGTGCAGTTAACATCTTAATTTTGTTTGCAATCATGCTGGTCAATAAGCGTCAAGACTATCAAGAAGTTAAATATAGTGTTTTACGCAGTGTGGTCACAGGTGTTGTCTGTCTAGGGCTTTTTGCTTTGTTGGGTGTTACTGTTACTTCAACTAATTGGGCGATCACCCCTGCGATCGCGAAGCTACCATCGACAATGGTGGTAATCGGGCTGCATTTCTTCAGTGATTACTTACTGCCATTTGAGTTAGCATCAATTTTGCTGTTAGTCTCGCTAATTGGCGCGATCGTGCTTGCCCGTCGTGAGCTTGTACCTGACATAGTAATAGCTGGTCAAACTTCTTCCGAAGATTCGCTGGAGTTATTAGAAAAACCTAAAGAGCAACTCGTTGCTTCTAAGTAGCTCATCAAATTACCAAGAAATTTATTTCTTGGTTTAAAACTTTTATTTCGCAATTTATTGCAAGGATTTTATTGGAGTAAACAGATATGTCTTTAGAACCCTTTTTAATTATTGCCGCTGCTCTTTTTTGTATTGGCATTTATGGATTAATTACTAGCCGTAATGCAGTGCGAGTATTGATGTCTGTGGAGTTAATGTTAAATGCCGTTAATCTCAATCTCATGGCATTCTCAAACTTTCTAGACTCAGCTAGTATTCGCGGTCAAGTCTTTACGATCTTTGTAATCTCGATCGCTGCTGCTGAAGCTGCCGTTGGTCTAGCGATCGTGTTATCAATTTATCGCAGTCGCGATACGGTTGATATGGAGCAATTTAATTTACTTCGTTGGTAAGAAGAAAAAGGCGCTTTGCGCCCCTTTTTTTCATCAAAGTGTGGATTGGAGTGCGTAACTCAAAAAAGCACTGGAGAGTGGAACAGAGAGATTATCTGTTCCACCTGGAGAGAAAGCTTCGAGCATTGCCGCGATCGCGGCAACAGGAATGGTAACTTTAAGATCATTAAGACAAATGCCATGAGTAAATCCAAAAATGCAGAGCATCACTAGCAGACTAGTGGCAAACATCGCAAATGAACCTTCCAGACTGCGCTGATTGCCCATATAGATAAAAGTATGTTTGCCAAAGCGCTTGCCAATTAACGCCGCCATTCCATCGCCCCAAGACATTACCATTACTCCAATCACAGCATATTGTGGATGGCTATCCCATAGGAACGCGACTAAAATCGTGATGCTGAGCGCGTAATAAAATATGCCATAGGTTTTGCGACCCACGTTGTTGAGCATCGGTAAGATGCTGGTGTAATGAGAAGACAAGGCGATCGCACTAAATAATATTCCTGCTGTCAGGCAGAGCCACAGGGGTATATGTAACCACCATGCAATCAGTAATACATGCCCAGTACCAATATGCACAACTTTACGAACTAGCTCTGGATCTTGCTTAAAACGATGCAAGACTTGTGAGGCAAAAAATACTATGCCAAGCCAGATCGCTACAGCACTAATTTGGATGATCAGAGTATTTGTCGGCGAGATGTCACTGGTTATGGGCATATGACGAGCTGTGTAAGCTAACGAAAGCACTTAAGTATAGCAATCACTAAGACAGTTAAGGCATGAAAACTAGAACTTGACATACTCCCCCGTTTAGAGAACGCAGGGCTATTTCAAAAATGAGTCAACTGAAGATAATGAGAGTAAACATACTTTTCAACATTTTTTCATGTTATTTGACTTAAAGCAACTAAATCCAGGCAATTTCTCTGATCAGCATTAGTGCTAATCAAGGACTCAAATGGCTAAATCTCGTTTAAAGTCTGATACTTTAATCAAAAGTCAAAAACTAAATTTAGTCAAATAGCAGTAAAAGCCAGAATAATTAACGTTGAAAGCTATTTATCAATCACTTACTCTGATTTACTCATTTTTGAGATAGCCCTGCCCAATTCTGGGGGGCTTTGAAAGAATTTTATTTTCTTGTTCCCTTAAAGTTGGGGGCTAGGGGGCGATTAATTGTTGACTTGACTAGGTTTTATAACTCGTGTGTGTGTACACGTTAGCTTGAAAGACGACTTTACGCTTCATGATTCGTAAAGCCGTTTTTTGTTAAATGCATCGTAATCTCTAGTCGAGCAACCTGATTATTATTGGCAAAAGCAAGATGTTTTTAATTTTGGCTAGAGTTAGGAGTCTGAGGACTCTCAGGACTAGCAGGGATAGGGGAATTAGCTCTGGGAGGATTAGAAACTTTTGGCAATGGTTTATTTTCGGTTGGAACTGTTCGCGCGGGCTTGGGTTGAGGTTTGGGTATGGGGATAAAATACAAAACCGAAGCTGCAATCGCTAAACTCACCACTCCAGCGATTGCGGGTATAGCCTGACTATTTAACTGAGATTGCGATCGATAGTCCGATATCTCGGTTACCAACTTCACATCTGGCAGAGTCATTGGATCGCAACATAGCCGATCTAAACTTTCCATTAGATCAAAAAGCTGGATCGTATTGAGTTTGATTTGTAACTGTTTAGGATTATTGGCATCTGCTTCATTGAGCAATACCGAAAGCAAATGTAAATGACTTCCTGCTGGCTCCAGACGCACTTGCTGATCAGGAATCGTCAAAGCCGTATTACTCTTTAACGCTTGAGCATAAGCACCGACAACTTTGACTAAAGCATTTAGAAGATCGAGTCCACCCACAATCGGTTCAGGCTGATGGTTAAAGCGACAGGCAAAACTGGTCAAGATCGACATCACATCGCCACCCGTGCTAATGCCCTCGATCAGCACAGTACAACTCGGCAAACTATAGCTACGCTGAATCATTAGGCGATCGCTCCATCAAACAAACTATTCCAAAGCCGAAATTCACCTGCAATACCACTACATAGTAGTAACCGCGTCAATAGTTGTAACGCCAACTCACTGATCTCTTGTTTGTTTAAAGGCGCAGGCGATCGCATCCGACCTATATATAACGACGTGAAGCGCTCAATGTAATTTTCTAGAAAGGCTTGATTTTGCTGTAAGCCCAAAGCCTCAATCTTGCCCTCCATCATTTGTTGATCGGTACTGATCAGCAAGCGCAAACCTGTACCCAACTGACTTGACAAATTACAAACAATTTTTACTAAAGCCTTTAGCTCATCCCAGCTTAGACTCGCACGCTGATAGTTGCGTCGCAGCGGATTGGTATTACGCAATCGCCAAAAAGCTACACGACTGGGAATCGTCTTTCCTAAATTTAACTGCTCGATCAAGGCTAGCGTTACTTCAACTGCTTCTAAATCCAGCGCCTCGATCGCTAGAAGCAGATGATCAATATCCATTCTGACGCTGCGGGGACAACCCCTAACAAAGTCTTTAGGAACGTGTAAATCGAGGTTTGCAGGAGCAGAAATATTTAACTGCATAATTCGCAGTGAGGTTGAACCTAATAGAGTTTACCCGATTGGCAGTTTACCCAGTTAGAAGGCGTTCAGCTACAAGCGATTTTAGGTCAACAAGCCCGTAGCCGATCGCTTCAACCTTAAGCTTGGCGTGAGTAGTACTCAATAACCAGCAGTTCGTTTACTTGCAAAGCTACCCATTCGCGTTCGACAACGCCATTGACCTTGCCAGTCATCTTCGCCTTATCAAATTCCAAATGACTAGGAACGTTTGACAAGCCAGGAAATTCGAGATTACGCTCGACAATTTTGCGAGACTTTTCGGTATCTTTAACGCTGATTACTTCACCAGGACGGCAACCATAACTAGGAATAGTTACGCTCTTACCATTAATGGTGATATGTCCGTGATTTACTAGTTGACGTGCAGCAGGAATAGTCGGTGCAAATCCCATGCGGAAAACTGTATTGTCTAGACGCATTTCTAGCAATTGTAGTAATACAAGTCCTGTAGAACCTTTAACTCGTCTGGCTCGACGCACATAGCGTAGCATTTGAGTCTCAGTTAGACCATAGTTAAAGCGTAATTTTTGCTTTTCTTCAAGACGCACAGCATATTCAGAACGCTTCTTGCGATCTTGACCATGTTGTCCAGGTGGATAAGCATGCTTAGGTTGTTTGCGACTTAGACCGGGAAGCTCTCCGAGTCTTCTGACGATTCTGAGGCGCGGACCTCTATAACGGGACATAACTCCTTCCTTATTACTGTTGAAAACTTGACAGCCTATCTAGTATATGACAACTTTGCCAAAAGTCTTTACAAAATTATGAATTTAAGCGATCGCTATCATATTCCACATATCGAAAGCGATTTCCTAAAATCATCTACGCAAAAAAACAGTAAAAAATAATAAAAATATATGGGTGACCTGGGATTTGAACCCAGGACCAGCGGATTAAGAGTCCGATGCGCTACCACTGCGCCAGTCACCCGCAAATTGCTTTTTTATCAAAGAGCGATATATATAGTAGCAAATGTTTGCCTATATTTATACAAATGCAGAACAAAATTCGCGATCGTTAAAATCAGAAAATTGAAAGCGTTTAAGCTCTTTATACTTTTACGAAGCAATAATATCAATGCAAAAGTAAAGAAATTTGGCAATAGTTGCTAAAACCAAATATAAGTTGTTATTATTCTTAACATAAATAAATCTTTTCTTTTTTAAATTTAATAATGCAAGTAATGAACTCTGAATGGACAGCTGTAGAAGAAAACACAGCCAGAAAAGCTTTTGATACTGCTTATAAGCGAGAAATCAGCGCCTTGATCGACTCAGTGCGTTGTAGAGCAGCTTCTTTGTCTGAAATTGATGACATGTGGAGCTTGCATGACTTTTTGAGTGTCAAACGTCATGAAGTTGATGGTCGATATGACTATCGGCTGCCGATGCTAGTTTTTGTGTTTGCTGGATTAGTTAAAGACGGGTGGTTAAGCCTTGATGAATTAGAAGGATTAAATTCTAATAAAATTGCCAAGATTGCTGCGCTTGTTTGTATGTAAAAAGAAAATGTCGCAAAGCGACATTTTCTTTTTTGGCTTTAATGGTCATAATGAATGGAGATTTCTCATAAATAACTTATAAATAAAATGTGTTAGACACAACACTTCGAGGTCATTACAAAATTGTTAGTCACCTTGCAGGTGGTGGCTTTGGGCAAACCTATTTAGCTGAAGATATTGATTTGCCTAAGCATCCCATTTGTGTGGTTAAACTGCTTAAGCCCGTATCAAACGAGCCGTTTATGTTGGAAACTGCCAAACGGCTGTTCGATCAAGAAGCAGAAATGCTTTATTCATTGGGATCTCACGATCGCATTCCTCGCTTGCTCGCCCATTTTCAAGAAGGCGATGAGTTTTATTTAGTTCAAGAATTTGCTGATGGGAAGGATCTTACTCAAGAAATCGGGAATGGCAAGCGATCGCCTGAAGCCGTAGTCATCGCCTTGCTGAAAGAAGTTTTAGAAATATTAGTTTTTGTGCATGAGCGCGGGGTTGTGCATCGCGATATTAAACCTGCTAACTTGATTCGGCGGAAATCTGATCGCAAAATTGTTCTAATTGATTTTGGCGCAGTCAAAGAAATTGGTGGTTTAGCAGGTGACGCTCAGGGGCATACTAATCTCACGATCGCGATCGGCTCACTTGGGTATATGCCAATCGAACAACTTAATGGCAAACCGCGCTTTAGTAGCGATATATATGCAGTGGGCATGATGGGTATCCAAGCAACCACAGGTGCAGAGCCACGATTGTTTGCAGAACATCCTGAAACAGCCGAACTGGTTTGGCGCGATCGCTTACCTGATTACATCTACACGCCGCAGTTTCTCGATATTCTTGACAAAATGATTCGCTACGATTTTCGGCAGCGTTATCAGACTGCAAATGAAGTGCTAGAGGCGATCGCATTGTTGCCTACTGTCCCCGGTCATGCTTTGCCCACTGTAATTAATGTCAATTTAAATAATACTAATGCAACTGCCACGGTCGCTGTTTCACCACAAGCGGCTATCCCATATTCTCAGAAAGATCATCCTAGTCAACTCCACACGGTTGCACATCAACAGCAATCATCTCGCAAATCGCCGAAATTCTGGCTGTGGATCGCTGGGGGCAGTGCACTCCTGTTTTTAGTAAGCTCAGTACTTGGCAAAAATTCAAAAAACTCCACTACCCCTGAGATCACCAATAATTCCCCATTAGTCGCGTCTAAACCAACCACTACTCCATCTCCCTCATTACCTTCATTAACAGGTAGCGATGCATTGCTTAAAATTTTTAGCCGTGAAAATGGCGCGATCTTGGCTATTGCCAAAGCAAGTGCTACTAAACCCGCAGAGCGATTTGAGCCACCCGCACCTGTAAATATTGAACCGCCAATAGAACCCGTTAGAGAAGCTGAGGAGCGATTTATCCCACCTACAGATCGAGGCTCCTCTTCAAAAAAAGGTGGCAAGAAAAAATAGGTATATTGTCCTGCCCAAAGTGCATATCGCCAATCAAGCTGAAACTACTCGCTATGGCTATATCTCTATATGATTGATAAACCTTACAAAGAGTGATCATGAGCAACTTATCTATTTCCCAACGCCCTGATGGCAGAACCTACGATCAACTGCGCCCCGTTCACTTTCAGCAGCCATTTACCGCAGCACCTGCGGGTTCAGTTTTAGCAAAATTTGGTGACACCCAATTAATCTGTACCGTCTCCATTGAAGAAGGTGTACCCAAGTTTCTCACGGGTAGTAATCAAGGTTGGCTGACTGCGGAATATCGAATGCTTCCTGCGGCAACGATTCCACGTAATCAGCGCGAGTTTATGAAACTATCGGGACGTACTCAGGAAATCCAAAGATTAATTGGGAGAAGTTTACGGGCGGCGCTAGATATGACCGCGATCGCTAATTACACATTTACTGTTGATATTGATGTGCTGCAAGCTGATGGCGGGACGCGCACAGGCGGAATTACGGGTGGCTTTGTGGCTTTGCAAGCTGCTTGCAATCGCTTACTAAATGAAGGCAAAATCACGCGATCGCCAATCCGTAATGCTGTAGCCGCTGTTTCCGTGGGTTTATTAGATGGCAAACCAATTTTGGACTTAAATTATCAAGAAGACGTGGCGGTAAGTGTGGATCTCAATGTGGTGATGGACAGCACTGGTGAGTTGATTGAGGTGCAAGGCACTGGCGAATCTGATACATTTACGCGATCGCAACTTAATCAAATGCTAGATGTTGCCGAAAAGGGAATCACCGAGCTATTAGAGATCCAAAAATAGTTTTGCGAAATAGTGTCGCGAAATAGCCCTATTTTTTATAACTGCTTTAAATAAATCAACAAATCAGCCATATCCCGTGGACTAGGGTGAAACTGTGGCATAGGAGGCGTATCGCCACTTACAACTTGATGGATGAGTTGATTATCGGATTTGCGAGCAGACACACCATGCAAGTTTGGCCCCACTTTCCCATTTGCCCACTGCCCATGACAAGCAACGCAGTTCATTACAAATATGGAACGACCTTGGACGGGATCTCCAGATAGATTTAAAACCGACTGCGTGTATGGATCGAGTGGCGGACGCAATATCCATAAAGCTATGACGATCACCACTAGCACAAAAGTTACGGCGATCGCTATCATCATTTGCAAAGGCGATTTTGCCTTAGTAGATAGCAATGCGGTATCTGAGGTAATGTCGCCCACCACATCAGCATTCTTTGACAAATTTGCCCCTTCATTAATCACAGTTTTTAAACCTAGCCATTGGTAGACAGTATCAATAGCTTTCTAAAGTTAAGTAGCAACTGCCTGTCAACTCTGAAAATTTACTAGCTTCAATATTAATAACATATCTTAAAGAAACTATAGGTAATCTCACTGCATTTAGAAAATAAATAGAGGATAAATTTGGACACAAACTAATCTCCCCATCTGGGATTTAGTGTTATATTCGCCAACCAACAAAGTAAGTGGATACGCAAAACGCCTCCTTCTACTTTATTGGTGCTGGGTACTTGACGCTCTATAATTCAAAAGCACAATAATAAAAAAGTTTAAAAACACAGGAAAGATTTGATTATGGGAGGCAATGATCGCTTACTAAGGGCCGCAAGAGGCGAAGTACTAGATCGTCCACCAGTATGGATGATGCGACAAGCAGGGCGATATATGAAGGTGTATCGAGACCTGCGTGAAAAGTATCCGACATTTAGAGAGCGCTCAGAAATTCCTGAACTCGCTGCGGAAATATCTTTGCAACCATTTCGGGCTTTTGAACCTGATGGTGTGATCATGTTTTCCGATATCCTTACTCCCCTCACAGGTATCGGCATTAACTTTGACATCGTCGAAAGTAAAGGTCCAATGATCGAATCACCGATTCGTTCTCAAGCTCAAATTGATGCACTAACAGAGTTTGATCCCGATACGGCAGTTCCATTTATTCGCAAGATTTTAAGCTCCATTAAAAGTGAAGTTGGCGATCGCGCAACAATTCTTGGTTTTGTCGGAGCGCCTTGGACACTGGCTGCTTATGCGATTGAGGGTAAAAGCTCTAAAGAATATGCTTTTGTTAAGTCGATGGCATATTCGGAACCTGCGATGATGCATAGCTTTTTGACGAAGCTAGCTGACATGATCGCTATTTACGTCATGCATCAGATCGAGTGTGGTGCTCAAGTCGTGCAGCTTTTTGACTCTTGGGCGGGACAGCTTTGTCCAACTGATTATGAAAAGTTTGCGATGCCTTACGAAAAAATGATCGTCGATAAAGTAAAAGCAAAGTATCCAGACACGCCAATCATTCTTTACATCAGTGGTAGCGCGGGTATTCTTGATCGGATGCCTAAGACTGGTGTGGATATCATTAGTCTCGATTGGACTGTCGATATGGCCGAGTCACGCGATCGCATTGGTCGTCATATTCCTGTTCAAGGTAACCTTGATCCTTGTGTTCTATTTGCTGAGCAGAAATATATACGCGAACGCATTTTGGAAGTTGTCGCCAAAGCTGGCAACAAGGGTCATATTATGAACCTTGGACATGGCATTTTGCCCACCACACCCGAAGATAATGCCCGTTTCTTCTTTGAGACTGTTAAAGGTCTCGGATCTTAAAAGATCTGCAAAAAAGCACTACAAAAAAGTAGGGTAATTCATGAATTGCCCTACTTTTTTTGTGGATTGCTATAGATATTTTTGTAAAATCACTTTTAGACGATCGCGATTAGCAGCAGAAACTTTACTTAAATCGGTCAAAATTGAAGTCTTTAAGGCATGATGAGCTTCGGATCTCGGCGGATTTGCCGCAATTTTAGCCACTGTTTTTTGAATTACTTGTTGAGCATTCAGCGCATTTTTTTGTAAATTTTGAATGATCATTTCCACAGTCACACTTTCATGATCATCGTGCCAGCAATCATAATCGGTTACTAGTGCGATCGTGGCATAGGAAATTTCCGCTTCACGAGCTAGCTTTGCCTCGGTCAGATTTGTCATGCCAATTACTTTGGCTCCCCAACTTCGATAAAGCAGCGATTCGGCTTTAGTGGAGAAGGCTGGCCCCTCCATGCATATATAAGTTCCGCCCTTATGGACTTTATTGCGACCTAAATCTACTCCTTCCGCAGCAGATGCTACTACGGATAGAAGTGACTTGCAAATTGGCTCTCCAAAAGCAACATGAGCAACTATCCCTTCGCCAAAAAATGTCGCGGCGCGGCTAGTGGTGCGATCAATAAACTGATCGGGCAGAACAATATCAAGCGGTCTGGCATATTCTTGCAAAGAGCCAACTGCGGAAGCGGAGATGATGTATTCCACTCCCAAGCTTTTCATCGCGTAGATGTTTGCACGATAAGGAACTTCTGATGGCAGCAAATGATGCGATCGCCCATGTCTAGCTAAAAATAGGACAGGTGTACCTGACAATTTGCCATAGATAAATGCATCTGACGTTTTGCCAAAGGGAGTGTCGATGTTAATTTCTTGAATGTCAGTCAGAGCCGACATTTTGTAAAGTCCACTGCCACCAATAATGCCAATTTGTGCGTTAACTGTCATAGGTTTTATGAATTGTGCAGATTTTTTGAAAAGCTTGTAGAAGTGAAATTAGCATATCTGATACAGCGCTATGCGCTAAAGCAGAACCCAGATTTTTATTAGAAATCTGGGTTCTAAAAGTAAAGACTAGCAAAGCAAGGATTTTTTAAAGTTAGGCTTTTGCTTCAGCCTGCAATTCTATTAATAAATTATTTAACTGCTCAGTGGTGGCTTGATAGACTTCACCACAAAAATGACAAGTTGCCTGCGCGCCATGATCTTCAGCAATCATTGATCGCAGATCGTCTTCACCAAATAATTTCATCGCCGCTAACATGCGATCAAGAGTACACCGACAATGAAAACAGACATCTTTACTCATAGGTAAGATTTCAATCTCCAAGTCAGCGAACAGCTCCTTCATCACATCTTCAATTTCTTTACCTTGAATTAGCAAATCCGTAAACTTGGTGATATCGCTTTTTGCTTCTAGTTGGGCAAGCAAATCTTCTTGCGAGGAATTTGATGTTTTTGCCGCCCTTAAAGCTGCCTTGGGCATAATTTGTAGCAACAACCCTGCGGCGAATTTAACTGGTGCATCGCTATTCACATCATTAGGATCGATTAATTCGGTAAGAATTAATTTGGAATAGGTCTGCTCAGAAGTCGCTAGAAACCAAGACACATCTTCGGCAATATCACCTGACACTAACTCAACGGTGCTGTTGTAGGGTTCACCATAACCGATATCTCGAAGAACCTTGAGAAATCCGATCGCGCCAACCGCTTCAGCAACGTTTTGCTTACCGTCAGCAAGAGATGGCAAGTTAAAATCAGGATTGGACACAAAGCCGCGCACTGTACCGTCAAAACCAGCATCTGCGTATACTAGCCCTAGCTTTCCATCACCTGTAACTCTTACATTTACTCGTGCTTGCGGCTGTTTCATACTGGAGGCAAGCAACAAGCTGGCGCTCATTGTGCGTCCGAGCGCGGCGATCGCTACGCTAGATAGGTGATGGCGGCGATGGGCTTCATTGATGGATTGGGTGATAGTTACCCCAACGACTCTGACTCTACCATTAGCGGCAATAGCGCGAATTAAGCGATCGCTCATTAACTTTTCCTAACGTTTAGATACTATTTTACGCTAGCTGACATTTGGTATGATTGGCTAGAGTATTCGGTCAACTGAGAGAGCCATGAAATACAGTGGAAACGTTTGGGACAAGGACGCTCTAAAAAATCCAGAGACAGAATATCAGGCTCTATTGGGCTTACTAAGAAAAAAACAAGATTTTGGGCTGTTTTTTGTACGCTGTTCACCTGCTGAAGGAGAACAAATTATTAAAAGGACAAAAACTGATACAGCAAATCAAATAATCCATGTATTGAGGCTGGATAGTCCTATTGCCGATTTTTATGAAATATTGGGGAATAGATCAAATTTACACGATGCAAATGTACTGTTTGTGACAGGCATCGAAGAGTTTTTGGAAAGTAAAACTAAGGATATTGATGATCGCGAGTTAGCCGAAAAGTTGGAACATGTTCCCCGTTCTCTCGCACATCTCAGCTTACTGCAATCTAAACTCAAAGAGCGTTTCTCAATTTGTTTTGTATTTCTACTACCCCTATTTGCCCTCAAATTTTTTATTGATGGCTATCCCGAATTTTTTGACGATTCGGTGAAGGTATTTGAGTTTCCTACAGATATGGAGTTGCTGCGGCAAGAGGCTTTTCGTTGGGTCAGTGGTGATCGCTATGAAGCTTATGCTCAAATCAGTGAAGAAGCGCGCGATCATAAATACGAGGATCTCCAAAAGCTGATTGCGGCTCAGCCACTAATTTCTGAGCGTCGCATTGAGCTATTGCTAGAGCAAGGTGGTTTATTAGTTGCTGGCAATCGTTGTCTAGAAGCGATCGCCAATTGCGATCTCGCCTTGCAGATCCGTGCTGATAATCATTTAGCTTGGTATAACCGAGCGGTGGCTCTAGACCTATCCGATCATCATGAAGAAGCCGTAGACAACTATCGTCAAGCCATCTCTTTTAAGGAAGATTTTTATGCAGCTTGGCATAATCTTGGCACTTCGTTAAGTATATTAGAGCGCTATGAAGAAGCAATTAATAGTTACAATATCGCCCTGAAATATAAACCCGATTATCACTATTCCTATGGTGGCAAAGGCTTAGTTTGTAGTGTGCTCGGCAAATATGAAGAAGCGATCAATTATTGTGAAAAGGCTGTAGCACTTAAACCCGATTATGTGCAGGGTTGGTTTAGTCGCGGTTATGCTCTGGAAAGCATTGGGCAATATGCAGAGGCAATCACCAGTTACGATCATGCTCTAGAGTACAAACCCTACGATCATCAAATTTGGTATAGCCGTGCTAAAGCTCTTGAGCAATTAGGAAATTATCCCGAAGCGATCGCTAGCTATGACAAAGCTTTAGAAATTCGTCCCGATGATTATTATGCTTGGAATCATCGCGGGCTTGTGCTTTGCAAACTGAAGCTTTATGAAGAGGCGATCGCTAGTCATGATCGCGCCCTAGAGATTAATCCTGACGATCATTTCGCTTGGTATAGTCGTGGTAATGCACTCAGTGAGATGGGACAGCTCGAAGAGGCGATCGTTGCTTATGATAGAGCGATCCTAATCTCACCCAGAGAAACCCAAGCACGGCATAGTCGCGTACTCGCTTTGAGAAGACTTGGATTTGAATGATAGCTCGCCTTAGACGGCTAACCCTACTTCAATCTTGGCTAGCATCGCCAATAGCAGAGGGATCGCTGTGATAAGCTAACAAGGTTAGTGTCATTAACACGAATAAATATGGATCGACCTTCTCGCTCTGTTCCCCAAGCCGCACAAGCCGCCTACTCAGGGGATTCGTCATACGGACGTACACCGCCGCCTGACTTACCTTCGCTATTGCTAAAAGAGCGGATCATCTACTTTGGGTTGCCTCTTGTATCACCTGACGAATACAAACAGCAGCTTGGAGTCGATGTTACCGAACTGCTGATTGCTCAACTTCTATATTTGCAGTACGAAGATCCTGAAAAACCGATTTTTCTATATATCAACTCCACGGGGACATCTTGGTATACAGGCGATGCGATCGGCTTTGAAACTGAAGCCTTTGCTATTTGCGACACGCTCAACTATATCAAGCCTCCCGTACATACCATTTGCCTTGGACAAGCAATGGGAACAGCAGCGATGATCCTCGCTAGTGGAACTAAAGGTTTCCGCGCTAGTTTGCCAAATGCCACGATTGTCTTGCACCAGGCTCGCCGCCAGACTAGAGGACAAGCCTCTGACTTGCAGATTCAGGCAAAAGAAGTATTGACTAACCGCGCCGCGATGTTAGAAATTTTGTCGCGCACAACTGGAAAATCGCCCGAAGCGATCACCAAAGATATGGATCGCATGTTTTATATGACTCCTGAACAAGCCAAGGAATACGGTTTAATTGATCGCGTTCTCGAAAGCGCAAAGGATTTACCTAAAGCAGTTCCTGCTCTTATTTAATCTATTTTAATTTTATAGATAGTGCTTGGCACTTCTTATAATAATTTCTAACAAATAATTTTATCTACATCTCAAAACCATGCCTATCGGTGTTCCTAGAGTTCCATATCGCTATCCTGGCGACTCGTATACGCAGTGGATTAATATCTACGAGCGCTTGTCAATGGAGCGGATTATTTTTCTGAGTGGTGAAGTTACAGATGGGATGGCGAATTCGATTATTGCCCGCCTTCTCTACTTTGATTCTGAAGATCAAAACAAAGATATTTACATGTACATCAATTCCCCTGGGGGTTCGGTGTCGGCTGGATTGGCAATCTTTGACACGATGCAACACATTAAAGCCGAAGTGACTACAATCTGTGTGGGTCTAGCAGCTTCGATGGGTTCGTATCTATTAATGGCTGGTGCTAAGGGCAAGCGTTATGCTTTGCCAAATGCACGGATCATGATTCATCAGCCTTCAGGTGGTACGAGAGGTCAAGCCTCGGATATTGAAATCGAAGCACGGGAAATTATTCGCCTCCGCCATAAGCTCAATGAAGAGTACGCTAAGCGGACTGGACAGCCTCTCGAAAAGATTGAGCGTGATATGAATCGCGATTATTATATGTCTTCGCAAGAGTCTGTCACCTATGGACTAATTGATCGAGTCCTTGACTCAACACAATAAAAAATAAAGAAAGTCGAGTGCAGTTTGTACTCGACTTTTTTATAGTGTGTATATGGATAAAAATTAGTCAGATGATTTTTGAGTTAGCCCGAACAAGTGCTATCCGCACCTGTTGTGATCGCACCAAGTAAGGTCTGAATCTTGATCCACTTAGTTTTATTTGGATTGCTAGCTGCTGCTAAATTAATGCAAATAGGAAGAGTTAGGGTTTGACCTGCTACAAATTGGCTAGGATCGTATACAAAACCTCTTGAGTCAAATGCTATGGAATATGTACTCCCTAGATTTGAAGGAGATGCAGTGGGAGAAGTTAAGCTTGAAATAATAGTGCCTTGCTCTAACGATTGGGATTTGCCACTATCAATTTTGACATTATCTAATCTATAGGCTCCGCTAGTTATCCCAGTTGTAAAGGTAACACTGCTTCTAATATTGTCACTCTGGCGAGATTTTGCGGATGACTGGGTAGACTTGAGAGCTTGAAAAACTTTAGTTTGCGAAGCACTGAGACGTTGGTTATTTACAAAGCCTGAATACGATGGAGCCGCGATCGCGCTAAGGATACCTACCATCGCCACAACTACTAAAATCTCAATTAGGGTGAACCCAAGAGTTTTAGCGATCGCGCGTTTTTTTGGAAATATAAACGCTGATAGCTTACGATTAAACATTTT
>JAYVVP010000040.1:0-6414 GCA_043786935.1 Pseudanabaena sp.
TAGAAGACGAATTTATCAAGGTTCCACGCCTATCCCGTATTTATTATCAAGGTAAGTTTTATGACTATCCACTTTCGCTCTTTAATACCGTGAGCAATCTTGGTATCATAACAAGCTCTTTGTTTTTGATAAGCTACTTCAATGCCAAGTTTAAATCGAGAGTTTTAAGGAATGTAAAGATAGAAACATTTGAAGATTGGGTTAGTGATCGCTTTGGTGTTCGGCTTTATCGCACTTTTTTTAAAACCTATACAGAGAAGGTATGGGGAATTCCCTGCAATGAGATTCGTGCGGATTGGGCAGCACAACGGATTCAAGGCATGTCTTTAAAAAGAGCGGTAACCAATGCTCTGTTTGGTAGCCAGAATGCTAAAAGCCTGATTAAAGAATTTGACTACCCGATACTAGGACCAGGCATGATGTGGGAGCGTTGTCAGGAGATTTTGGAAAGCCAAGACATTCCTGTCGAGCTTAATACAGACGTGGTGCGAGTTGAACGAGATGGGACAACGGTTAAAAGCGTTACTGTGCAGCAGGGAGAACAAACTACCCAGATTTTGGGCGAACACTTTATTTCTTCTATGCCTGTTACGTTGTTGATGAATCGACTTGACCCACCACCACCTGCCCATGTGTTAGAAGCATCTCATGGGCTGAAGTACCGAGATTTTCTAATTGTGTCGCTGATTGTGAATCGGGAATATTTATTTCCTGATAACTGGATCTATATCCATAGTCCAGAGTTTAGGGTTGGTCGAATTCAGAATTTTAAGAACTGGAGTCCCAAAATGGTGCCCGATCTCTCCAAAACTTGCTTGGGGATGGAATACTTTTGTAGCGAAGGAGATGAAATTTGGGAAATGTCTAGCACTGATCTAATTGAGTTAGCGACGCAAGAGGCGATCGCTCTCAATTTAGGCATTAAAGCTGGTGACGTAGAAGATGGGGTTGTGATAAGACAACGTAAGGCTTACCCCGTATACGATAGTAAATACCGTCAACATTTGCAAGTGATTCAAGACTACATGGAAACCTTTGATAACTTGCAAACAGTTGGTCGTAATGGAATGCATCGCTACAATAACCAAGATCATTCGATGTTAACAGCGATGTTAGCATCGGAGAATATTATGGGAGAAGAACATGATTTATGGGAAGTCAATGTAGAACGTTCTTACCATGAAGAATTTACAACTGAAAAACGAAAGGGAGAGACGACCAATGCTCCTCTGGTAAAGGAATCTGTATCCTAGAAATCTAGTCAAAATTTTCAAGGTTTATAATGTTTGTTCAATTTTAGTTAATCTTATTAGGAGTTATGAAATGGAATATTGGCATGGAGCAAAAGTTTTAGTAACTGGAGGTGCTTCGTTTATTGGTAGTCATCTAGTTGATCGTTTGGCTTCATTAGGAGCGAATGTGCGGGTTGCAGATGATTTCTCTAGTGGTTGTTTAGAGAATCTTGAACAGAGTCGCAATGCGATCGAAGTGTGTGAAGGCGATTTACGCGATCGCAACTTTACTAAAGACGTGATGCAGGGAGTTACTTACGTATTTCATCTTGCCGCCTGTCATGGAGGTCGTGGCTTCATTGATACACATCCAGCCGATTGCGCTTCTAATTTAGTACTAGACGGCATTGTTTTTGACGAAGCTTGGCGAGCTAAGGTTGAACGAGTCTGCTTTGCCAGCTCAGCTTGTGTGTATCCTACCAATTTACAGGAAGTCCCTATTGATGGAAAAACGATTTATCTAAAAGAAGAGTGGGCAAATCCTTTCAAGCAAGGTGCGGCTGCCGCCGATGGCGAGTATGGCTGGGCAAAGTTAATGGGTGAAATGACACTGCAAGCTTACTGGAAGCAGTATGGGTTAAAATCGGTTTCTTGTCGCTTGTTTACTGCCTACGGAGAGAGAGAGAACGAAACTCATGCCGTGATCGCGCTCATTGCCAAAGCCTTTGTAAAAATGGAACCTTACGAAATTTGGGGTAATGGGCAGCAAGACCGTAACTTTACTTACGTGGGTGACATTGTAGACGGCATGATCCACGCTGCTGAAAAAATTGAAGATGCTTCGGCAGTTAATGTTGGTACTGCGGAACATATCAAAATTATTGATGCCGTCAAAATGATTTTTACAGAAACGGGGTTTACACCGAAAAAGCTCAACTTTGACACCTCAAAACCTATAGGTGTTTTTAGTCGAGCCGCTGATCTGACTCTAGCTCGCAAACAACTTAATTGGGAACCAGCAATCAGTTTTGAGGAAGGACTTCGACGTACAATCAAGTGGTATTATGCCAGCCGCGATCTAACAAAGGTGGCTGCACAGTTGCAAGTTCTACTGACAGAACGCTAAATTCTATCGATGAGGAACAATTCGCCAAAGTGGAGTAAACGACAATGATTGCAAGACTCACGGAAATGCTTCTACCAGCAGAAATGGTGGCTAATTTACGGATAGGTAGAGATTGGAAGCATTGGGTTAACTCATTAACATTGGAAGCACTGGAGGATTTAACCAATGCGCCAACCGCGATCAAGCAGCAACTGTTCAAAGCTCAAGTTCGACTTGTTGAGATTGAAACCCACGCAAAGTGTAACCGCACTTGTTCTTTCTGCCCTAACTCGATTGTAGATCGTCGATTTAACAGTACTCTGACCAATCCAGAGCTATTGCATCAAGTGTTTCAAGAACTTAGTTCGATCAATTATACAGGTCAAATTAAGGTTGCCCGATATTCAGAACCATTAGCGCATATTGATCATCTGTGCGCCCAAATTGTGATCGCGCGATCGCTTGTACCCCATGCCCAAATAGCGATTGTCACTAATACGGACTACTTAACTTCGGCAATACTCGTTCGCTTGCGTCAAGCAGGTCTAGATGTGGTGTACATGAGTATTTATCTCAAAGCAGGAGAGCGATGGACACCAAAGCTTGCCGATGATTACAGTAAAAAGTTAGCGAAGAAACTAGGTACTCATATTACGAATAGTCAAAAAGCTCCCATTTCACTCCGATGCAACTATAAATGGGAGGGACTCGACCTCCGATCTGCTTGCATAAATTTTGAAACCTATGGAACAGATCGAGGCAGTTCATTGGAGCAATACATAATGGAACCACGGATGAGTCCTTGTCGAGAACCATTTGAAACCTTTGTGATTGACTATACAGGTGTGGTCATGCCCTGTTGCAACCTTCGTAGCGACTTACCTCCACATCAAAGGTTTTCTGTTGGGGATCTGGCGATATCAGAAACCAGTATCTTTGATATTTATGCAGGAAAGCTTGCTGCTTGGCGGCGCAGTATGGTTGGTTTTAATGAAAAACCTTTCCCCTGCAAAACTTGTAACCATCGACAAATATCTAAAGCACTAGAAGTTCCAGTTGCAAAACAATTAGATAAACATCTAACTCGTATTGGTTACCGCAATCATACGTTACTCCATGATCGTCAGGAAGTATCTGAATATGGCAATTGAAAAACTATTGGAACAGCTATTTGTCAGTATTTGTGTGCCAGCTTACAATGCTGAACATACTGTTGGAGAAGCTTTAGGTTCGATATTAGCTCAGACTTATCAAAACATAGAAGTTGTCGTTGTGGACGATGGTTCTAGCGATCGCACAGCAGAGGTCGTTCACTCTTTCAAGGATAGTCGAGTTAACTATTTCCATAATCCACAAAACTTGGGTGGATTTCAAACAATGAATAAAGCAATCTTGCTGTCTAAAGGAGAGTTGGTTGCGGTGTATCATGCTGACGATATTTACGAACCGACTATTGTTGAGAAAGAGGTTGCTTATTTGCAATCCAAACCAGACGTAGGAGCTGTCTTTTCTCTCGATCATTTCATTGATCAAGAAGGACATGTTTATGGTGGTGCAACCATGCCTTCTGAGTTTCGCGGAAAGGAGTTTCTCAAGTATGAAGAAGTTTTCCCATTTTTGATGCGGTATAAAAATATTCTTTTTTGCTGTCCCACATTTATGGTGCGGCAAAATGTCTTAAACGTGGTCGGACTTTTTAATGCCGAGAAATATGACATTGCTGCCGATCTAGAACTGTGGCTAAGGATTTCACGCCAGTTTTCTGTTGGTATTTTGGACGAACGACTGATGTATTATCGGCACACAAAAGCGCAATGGTCGAGCCGCTATAAAAGATTGCGAACCACTCCAGAAATGTTTTTTACAATCATGGATGACTATATTGCAATGGATAGATGGTCTCAAAGGTTGAGTCCTAAAGAATTTATTGAATATGCCTTTCATCGATGTGATGACGAAACTTTTCGGGCTGTTAATTGGGTTATTCAGGGCGAACCGCATAAGGCTAAGCAATTGCTAAACCATCCTTATCCATGGCAAACGTTATTTACCGATCCACAGCAACGTAAATTGCGTCGGAAATTACGAGTGTTGTTGATGCGAATTTTACTGGCTATTGGAATTTCTCTGGGTTTAAGCCAACCGTTAACCCAACTATTAGTTTGGACAGAATATGGGGGGCATGTTTGACCTATGCAAAGCGATCGCGATATCACATTATTTATTGACTTTGTATCAACCCGTTTTTATAACGACGCTCTGTTTAACGTCAACAATAATCCTTTTGCTGGTGATAATATTCTTGCTCCCTATGTTTATTTGCGGAACTGGCTCGTAGAAAGAGGAATCAAAGTGCATACGGCTGATTACTTGCTACGCTGGGAAAAGTGTAGTAAAACAAATCTCTACATCTCAATGGGACCTTTACAAAATTATCCTGTCTTATCCCAGCGAACTGATGTGATTCTCAGTGCTTACTTTGCACTTGAATGTCCGATAGTGGAACCAAGTCAATACTTGGCACTCGAAGAAGTGCAGAAGTATTTTAAACGCATCTTGTCATTTAGTGACAGTGAGTCTCTGCAACCTTTTTTACGAAGTCCGATCGCTTGCCAACCTTTCTTGATTCCTCAGTCTTTTGAATCAGTACATGAAGAGATTTGGCAACAGAGCGATCGCCGCTTTCTTGTGATGATGAACTCAAACAAATTACCTCGTATTTATTGGCAAGAGCTTTACACAGAGAGACTCAAAGCTGTTGAGTTTTTTAGCCGTTCAAATGAAATTGATCTCTATGGAGTTGGTTGGGATAAGCCTTCATTCCGTGTTGGTAAAACATGGGTTCCTTGGACGATCAAGCGAATTTCGTATGCTTGTACAGAGCTATGGCAACGAGTATTTCCTGATCCTGTATTAACGTCTGCCCGCAAAGTCTACCGTGGCAAGGCAGACTCAAAAGCAAAAACACTTGGGCAGTATACTTTTGCTCTATGTTTTGAAAATTCGATTCTCAAAGGATGGATTACCGAAAAAATCTTTGATTGCTTCTTTGCAGGAACGATCCCCGTTTATTGGGGTGCGCCTGATATTGAAACATATGTTCCGCCAGATTGCTTTATTGATATGCAAAGATTTGCAAACTATGCCGAACTGAGGAGTTACCTTAAATCCCTGAATTCGTCTGATATCCAACAATACAAGCAAAATGCGCGAGATTATTTACAATCACAGCAGTTTCAACCATTTACCAAGGAGGCTTTCGCCCAGATGTTTGGTCGAATTATCCAAGAAGATACGGGTATGAAAATTCTTTAGAACAAGACTAAAATGCTCAAAATTATTGCTGCTATTGGTGCTGTTCAAATTATTGCGATCGCCATTACCTTTATCCGATCCAAAACCATTGCGGTTTTGCTAGGTCCTGAGGGTGTGGGTATTATTAGCATTATCGATCAAATCATTCAGCTGGTTGCTCAACTTAGTGCTTTTAGCCTACCTTTTGCAGCAGTCAAATTCCTATCTCGTTCTCACAGTCAGGGTTTTGAGGTTTTCAAACAAAGTTATGGCAATCTTTTAAGGTTATTACTATTGCTGACAATGACAGGAGCCGCGATCGGACTTCTTATTGTCTTAGTTTATCCCACTTTGTTGGGGCAACATCTTCAGCAATATCAAATGCTTATAGTTATTGGTTTAGTCAGCATTCCCCTGATCACGATGCAGGGATTTCTCAAAAATGTTCTAGCCGCCGCACAAAGAGTCAAAGAGGCGGCACTGATGGATGTTGGCATTGCCCTAGTTATTACGACAATGGTTTGTATTGGCGTAGCGATCGCAGGTGTGCAAGGATTTTATATTGGGAACTTAATAGCAGGATTCCTGATTGTCGGCATCACCCTATTTTATTTCAAACAAAATCTACATTTACCGATATTTGGGACTAGAAACAGCATTCGTCAAGAACTGCGTAAAAATCCCGATATTGTCAGTTTCTCTCTACTTCTATATGGTTCTGCATTTTTACACCCCTTAGCTTACTTTGTGATTCGCTATGCCATTCTCAAAAATTTTGGAGAA
>JAYVVP010000041.1:0-16888 GCA_043786935.1 Pseudanabaena sp.
AGAAGGGTCGCAGGGCGTAGCCCTGCAATTCGATAAATCTCCTTATTGCCTCTAACTAGGCTATATAGCTCTAAAAATCGCCTAAACCTCAAAAGTTTACTTGTTCATATATAAGTATTGTAAACCCGAAAGAATCTGAATTAAATCACTTATCCCAAAGGTCAAAATCATGAAATTTTTACTATCTCTTATTTCCGCTTCTGCTTTGCTAGTCCCTTTCGCTGGTAGTGCATCTGCTTATTCTCAAGACCCTCGCAGTTGCAGTGACCCAAGAACCCAATATCCGTCAAATCCCCCTTGTCAAAAACAACAAAATTTATTTAATGTTTATAAAGATTAGGATGTGCAAAGCTTTGTGCCGACTATTTCATACCACAAATATTAATTAGACATAGTTGGAAAGTGATGAGAAGAAAGCGTTTTCTTCAAATAGGGGCTGCGGCGATCGCTTTATGCACCTTTGAGCGCATAGGCAAAAATGCTGTTGGCGCAGAGGATTTTGTCCCGTTGCCAAAAAGCTCTCTTAGAGAGCAAGTATGCGATCAAGCTCTGACTGGACAAATTGATCGCATCATGGGCGCTGGGTTTACATCTGAAGTCCAACTCTTGCGACTTTTACAGCTAAATAATGCACCTTTAAACTTTTATGGTGACTTACCAATCATCTATCGTGAAGAAGCAGCGATCGAAGGCGTTAATTATGACATTGCATTTTGTCAGATGTGTCTAGAAACTGGTTTTTTGCAATTTGGTGGTGACGTTAAACCAGAGCAAAATAATTTTGGTGGAATTGGCGCGATCGGTAATGGTGCTCGCGGTGATAGCTTTAGCGATCGCCGTATTGGCATAAGAGCACAAATTCAACATCTCAAGGCATATGCAACTACAACGTCTTTAGTACAACCTCTAGTTGATCCACGTTTTAGCTTAATCGAGCGTGGTACTGCGCCTTTATTAAGTCAGCTTGCGGGCAAATGGGCTGAGGATGTTAATTACGATAAAAAAATTATGGCGATCTTACGACGGCTCTATGAGTTGTCTAGTTTATTTTAAAAATGAGAGTGAGAGAATAGCGTCCTCTCTTACGGAGATAAAATAGCGAAAGCAAGGCACAGTTATCTTTATGTAGCGCGGATGACTGCGCCTTACAACCTGCCTCTTTTCATGGGGGAGCATGAAACAGAGGCATTCTTTAAAGTATGCGAAGATTGCCTTAACTATTCCATTAAGCAAGTTCTATTACATACCTAATATTTTTGTAAAGCGTATGATGCAAGACACATAAGCTTCAAGCAACAGTTTATTTTAGTAAATTTATCTTTCCAAGAATTTTTTATCTATTCCCAATAAACGAAGAATAGCATATTTTGGGATTGGCAGTACTTACGGCTCTTTCTAATATCTAATTTCTGAGTTCCTAGGTGTCTTACAGCAATTTACTTTCAAACCTGCCACAAATAATAATATAGAACCAAGACCCCTTCTTGTGGTGGGTTTGATCAACAACTGCTGCAAGTAGACAAGCATAAGTAAACTGAATATGATTAAAAAAAATTATTTAGTTTACTGTCTAGTTTTAAGAGGAGCATCTATATAAAGTAACTATTTTCTCTAAATTTTTGCCAGATGAATCACGGAGCAAAAATGGTAAATGACCAATTGGCGGAGATTTGAAATTAGGTTGACGACCTTCAATATATTCCCAACGAAAAGTTTGACGACTATAAGCAGTGTTGATCGCTAGTTCACCAGATGGACTTATCCAACCAATGCTTTCGTAAGTTTTGCGAATATCTCTTGCGGAATCTTCATAAATTTTTTTTTGTGCAGTTAATCCCTGCTTACCATTACTAGCTTGCGTCCATAATTGATCGATTAAAACCAAATCAGCACAGGTAATTCGATTAAATTCATCAGGATAAAATGTTCCATCATTATAAGATTGGCTTCCTGCTGCTTTGAGAAGTAATAGATAAGTTTCATTATCCGCAGCTTGCCAATTCTTTTCTTTAAGATAGGTAGTAAGCTGATTATAACTCGCGTTGTTTTCTGCAATTGATGGAGATGAAGCGATCGCTGGTGAAGATGGAATAGGAATAGACCTCTCAATAGGAGGACTAGTAACAAGTGGAATCTGACTTTTAAAAGGATTCCAGCCGATACTAAACAGATAAATCCCGCTTGTTAATGTAAATAAAGCGATCGCTGCTGGCCATAATGGAAAATTTAATTTAACTTGGCGATCATCAGTAATTCTTGGCGAGTTTGTACTTAATTTTGGCAGCTTCGCAATATCTTTTAGCACTTCATCAACAGTCTGGTAGCGATCGCGAGGATTGCAACGAGCCATCCGATCTAAAACTGCGGCAAACTCACGGCCAACTTTGGCATAGCTACGCCAGCTAATTTCATAGTCGCGATCTCTAGGAAATTGACTAGGATGTTTTCCTGTAAGAGCTTGCAAAGCTACCATCGCCAAGGAATAGATATCACTACAAGCGACAGATTGACCACGCTCTTGCTCGTAGGACATATATCCAGGAGTTCCAATCGGCAAAGTTACCCTTGCTTTGTGATGAGCACTAGCAACTTCCATCTGGACTTGCTTGACAGTTCCAAAATCAATTAGAACTAATTTCCCATCGCTATGACGGCGGATCAAATTACTGGGCTTAATATCTCGATGAATTACATTGTATGTATGGACAAATCGCAGGATTTCTAAAACTTCTTTAACAATTTGAGCAACCCGCGCTTCTGCCATTTGGCTGCCAGGAGATATTTCTATACTGAGAGGATGTCCTTCAATATATTCCTGAACAAGATAGAATTCTTTATTCTCTTGAAAATACGCATAAAGTTGAGGGATTAGATCGTGTCTTCCCAATTCTTGCAAAGTTTCTGCTTCCGCCTTAAATAGTTCTAAAGCTTTTTGAGTAAAGATCGGATCGTCAATTGTGGGATTAAGATGTTTGACGACACATTGAGGATTTTTGGGTAAGCGAGTGTCTTCAGCAAGGTAAGTTTGCGAAAAACCTCCTTCTGCTAATTCTTTAATAATGCGATATCGTCGGTCAAGTAGCTTGCCTAGCATGCTCACACTATAGATTAGAGAATGTATAAAATGTACCTTCTAATTTTAGTCAACTTTAGTCAACATATTTCGCATCCAAAGGAGGACGAGCATCTTTTATTGGATTATTATTTTTATCTTTTAGATTTGCCCGATCGCCATAAGGCACAGTATCAGGATCGGCATTTTTACTATCTTTTTGATCAAAATCATCATCTTCATCCCAATCATCTTCGTCATCATAAAAATCATCTTCGTCTGTTTCACTTTTATAATTCGCTGGTTTAGATGCCTGTTCATCAACATAGCCAGCCGCAACCAAAGCACGACGCACCGCCTGATTATGTCGCCAAGTAGCGATCGCATTAATCACAAATGCTAGAAGCCCACCACCTACTAAAGCTGCTAGCATTGCCCAACTCAAGGGAATCGGCAAAGTCTTTTGACCTAAGAAGACAATCTGGACTGTAGGCTGTAAATTTTGGACAAAAATAGCCGCCAGAACCGTAATCGCAAGCCCTAAAAATACGAGCTGAGCTATCGAAATCGCTCCTGAAGAACTTTTACTAACAGAATTTGCAGTTTGTGAAAAGCGCGATCGGGTCATAGGTTTGATCCTGTTTCAATAATATTGGCTGGTGTTCGACCCTGCCAACGCTGGATGAGATCGGCATCAATATCTAATTGATCGAGTGCTCTGGCTATGACAAAATCTACCAAATCCTCGATTGTTTGCGGGTTGTGATACCAAGCAGGAATCGCTGGTACAATTCTCGCTCCTGCTTCCGCTAAAGTAGTGAGATTTCGCAGATGAATTAAGCTGAATGGAGTCTCGCGAGGAACTATGACTAATCGGCGACCTTCTTTGAGATGAACATCGGCGGTGCGTTCCAGTAGATCAGAGCTTAATCCATGAGCGATTTTGGCAACGGTTGCCATACTACAAGGGATAACCAGCATTCCTAATGTCCGAAATGAACCACTAGCGATCGTTGCGCCTACATCGCCCCACTGATGGCAAACCAATCGACCGTCTTTAGTTTCACTCTGATCGCGCCAAAATTGTTCTTGCGATCGCAAATTACTGGGGATGGCAATATTATTTTCCGATTGCCAAACCATCATCGCGGCTTTAGAAGCAACCAGATCGACATTGTAATTATTATTTAGCAAAAATTTAAGCGATCGCACGGCATAAATCATGCCTGAAGCCCCAGAGATTCCTAACACGATTGCTCGCTTATCTTGCATTTGATATTTAGTTCAACATTATAATTCAGCACACAATTTCAATCATATCGCCAAACTCAGAAAGTATAACAATTGCCAATTACAGCAATTTGCTTTCAAACCCGCCACAAATAAGAATATAAAACTAATTGCGGGGCTTCGCCCTGCGACCCTTCTTGTGGTGAGTTTGATCAACAACTGCTATAAAACGAAAAAAGAGAGGTGGCGCAAAGCACTGCCTCTCTTTTTTCATGTTTTGATCACTTATTTTTAATTACAAATGAGAACCAAAGTCCTCACACATAATTAGATAGTAAATTTAGAAGGGAAATGTCAACATGTCTGGGAATAAGCGGTTAGCTTCGATCAATACACCAGCTGTGATGGTCATCCATACAGCAGCTAACACAGGAGCAGATGATAAAAAACCTTTCAATGGAGTTCTCCTTTTAAATAGTTTTGAGAATTCTCCAAAGTATTAAAAAACACTTTGGAGAGGTTTTAAAGCGATCGCTAGAAATAAAAATTAGCGGGGGGATACAGTAACTTCGGTTTCAGGAGCTACTAATTCACCACTGCCAAATTCTTTAAGAGCTGCAAGCGGCCATGTAAAGCCAGTTAGCATAAACTTAATTGCTAAAGGAATATCAATAAGGATTTCCTTCTGAAACATGGTACCTGGGTCTTTGCGGACAGCAATGATGTAAGCACGACCAACCCAACCAATCCAACCTGCGATATATAAAAACATCAAGGATGGAATGAGAAATTCGCCTGCACGGCTCCAACGACCATCAGTAATTAAGTGAGGTAGACCATCTTCACCGCAAAGCAAACCAGATTCTGCATATTTAGCAAAGCGAGCTTCAGTTTGAGCAACTTTGCCTGTGAGGTACGCAGCAGGCGAGCTACCAGTAGGAAAGTTAACTAAACGCGATTTGTAACTCTCAACTTCTGCTTGCAAGCGATCTTGAAAGGCTGAGGAAGTTGCACAGGGAGTCAAAAGATTAAATGATGAGACATCACCTGCGTATGCAGCAGGTGTAGCGGTAAGGCTTACGCCAAACCACAAGCTAATAATGAGAATGAGAGCAAAAAGTCTTTTCATGGACTGACCTTAATTTACCTTGGTTAAGATAGGCAAAAATAACGATATTTTCGTTTTAGAACTTAATTTCAGATCGTATATCAGCGATCGCGCCTTGGTAAAGCAATCTTCACATCCTGTAAAGTAATTTATTAAATTAAAATGGTGTAGCCCGAACTTAATTTGAGCAACACCATCTTAATTTGACTGGAATTTGATTGAAAAATGCCAACTATTCTTGCGATCGAATCTAGCTGTGATGAAACTGCGGCGGCGGTAGTATGCGATCGCCAGATCCTTAGTAACGTGGTTTCATCACAAATTCAAACTCATGCGCTTTATGGTGGCGTTGTTCCAGAGATTGCCGCCCGACAGCACGTTGAGACAATTAATCATGCGATCGCACAAGCCCATCGAGAATCTGGCAAAACATGGGCAGAAATTGATGGCATTGCCGTGACCACAGCGCCTGGACTAATCGGCTCACTGATGATTGGGGTAACTGCTGCTAAAACATTAGCAATGTTACATAAAAAGCCATTAATTGCTATTCATCACCTTGAAGGACATATTTGCTCAGCTTTACTTGCTGATCCGACTTTAGAACCGCCATTTTTATGCTTATTAGTTTCTGGCGGACATAGCAGCATCATTTTAGTTAAAGACTACACCGACTATCAGGTAATGGGTAAAACTCGCGATGATGCCGCAGGAGAGGCTTTTGATAAAGTAGCGCGGTTGTTAGGTTTAGGCTATCCAGGGGGCCCCGCTATTGACAAGATCGCGATCGCTGGCAATCCTAAAGCCTACAAATTCCCGCAAGGTAAAATTGCCGATGCACCCTACGACTCTAGCTTCAGTGGTTTAAAAACCTCAGTATTGAGACTTACCCAAAAGTTAAGTGCCAATGGCGAAGCATGGCCGATCGCTGATATTGCCGCTAGTTTCCAAGAAGCAGTAGCCGCTGCCCTCGTTACTCGTACCATCAAATGCGCGATCGAGCATGATCTATCAACTATTGTGGCTGTTGGGGGAGTGGCAGCAAATAGTGCTCTGAGATCAAGACTTGTGGCAATGGCTAATGAACACCAAATGCGGGCAGTCTTTCCACCCTTGAGCCTATGTACTGACAATGCAGCGATGATTGGCTGTGCGGGAGCAATCCATCTCAGCCGTGGTCAAACCTCAGCGATGAACATTGCCACGCGATCGCGACTCAATCTTGAAGAATGTCAAAGTTTGTATAGCTAAAAAGTTTAGGCTTCGACTTCGAGCAAAATTGGCTGAGCGAAGTCGAAGCCTAGTTTTTCATTTTTTAAATAACTGAAGGAGTAATCAAATCCTTCATCGAATTATAGATTTCTTCAGTAAGTTTGCGGGTGCATTCTTTAGCAGCAGTGCGACTTGATTGATATTCGGAAAGATGCTCTGAGACTGAGATTGGTTCGGCAACTGAGAGCGTTAATTTACGATCGCCAAAACTTGGTGCTTTTTTGAAAACTGAATCTGGATTGCGATCAGTCACTCGCTCTAACACGCTCCACATTAATTTCAACACTTCGATATAGCGACTAGGACTAGGATTTTGGCTCACATAGTCACTAGTGACACCGATAATGCTTTCAGCAATTTTCATATGCCAGTTACTATAATTTGCCTCTAGAGCAAGCTGATCGGCAAAGCTACGCTCTACTTGCGATAACTGTTCAATATCCTTGATGTCATTACGGAATATACGATCCCATCCTGCTTGTTCGAGGCGACGACAGCGATCAATCGGTGTACCTTTGGCTTTGATGCCAAAACTCATTTCGGTAACGCTCAAAATGCGATCAGCCAAATCATCTACACGAGTTGCTAATTCACTGGACTCTGGTACATTCTTGTCTTTCTGAGCATAATTTCCATAAAAGGTCTTGTAATGATTGTTCACCCATTGCACTAAGTAACTACCCAGATCATAGAGACGTTGATAGCGGGTTCCAGGTGTAATTGGAGATGGACTAATTCCACATTCTTTTTCAATCGTGGCGATTACTTCATCAATTTTGCCCCAAGACTCTTGAGAATATTGGTATTGAATCCCCACAGGAATAATTAGCAGTTCTTCAGTACGCCCTTCTTTGAGCAAATCCTCAGCTGCCCAGAAGCCGATCTGAGCAATTCCTGGTTCTAGCTCAGCAACTATTTCACTTTTGCCATTTGTGCCACCTTCAGGAGCCATTGAGAGAGGGGCTTCTCCATTGGTGATCTGCTTACGCATTAGGTTTAGAGCCGTACGATCAAGCTTACTGCGAAAGGTCGAAATCCCTCCCAGTGCAGGAAATAGCCAATTGATATAGTCTCCTGCCCACATAGAAATTCCGCGATCGTATACAAAAAAGCTGTGTGGCGGCTTTGCAAATTTGATCCCCATTGCACGCGCTTGCTCTGGCAATGCGTAGGAAAGCAAATACAACATCCCAAAAGGATCATCTGTGGTGGGATGCCGAAAGGCAATAATATATCGTGCCTTCCCGTCTTGAAATTTTTTTGTCGCTACGACAAGGCGATCAACATAGCGGGTTTCAATCTGCTTGATGCCACATTGCCACCGCAACCAAAATGGTGTCAAAAACCGTATAAATTTCAATATGAATTGATTAACTTTGGGCGAATAAACTTTAAGAGGTGGTTGGACGCGAGTCAGATCTACTGCCATGATTTCCGTTATTTGTGTAGCAATATCGCATTAAAACACGCAAAGCGTGTCTTCACAATTAGAGTATGGTAGAATCGCGCCCAATTTCGTTTTTCGCTATCTTCGGCTGGCAAGTATATGAAACTCCACACCCAAACCCACCTGCATAGTTTTGCCCTTGGTCTAGTATCTCTTTTGAGTATTAGCACTAACATTATTGGTAATTTCAGCGCCCCTGCTAACGCTCAATCTTTTCCAAATGATTCTTTACCAGCAGCCATCCCGTCTAATGCTGGTAGCGCCCAGTACCTAGTCTATTTGCCGAATGCAGCAAACATAAAACAGGCAAAAATTTTAGCTCCTGATGCCTTTGTCAGTCGTCTGGATACTGGTGAACAAGTCATCCAGTTAGGACGTTTTAACAACTTAAATCTTGCCCAGCGTCGGGTTGCCCAATTTAGTCAAGCAGGACTCGTGCCACAAATCAAAACTGTGCAGAGCAAATTTGCTACTTTCCCGACTGCCTCAACTACAACTCAGACATTTCCCTCCTCTGCTCCAATTCCCGTAGAGTCGATTCCAATTCCAACATCGCGCACAAATGATGCTTTACCTGGTGTACCAAGCTCAGAATTTCCTAACACTCAAAATAATGCGATCGAGATTGTCCGCTCACCTCAACCCATACCACAACAAAGTCAGCCAATCCTAACGCAGAGCAATCCACAGCCTATTCCACAGGTCGTTAGTCAGGGCGCAACAAATGCGGCCCAGCTTCGTTATTTTGTGATTATTCCCATAGGCTCTGCATCTGAGTTGCAACGAGTTCAGACGATCGCCCCAACCGCTCAATTACGTTCTTCTTTTCGCGGAACTTATATCGAGGTGCAAGGTTATCCCGATCGCAGCAGTGCCGAGACTCTAAACGGGACAATTCGTCGTCAAGGTTTTGATAGTCGCGTTGTCTTTTTCTAGAGCTATGTGTAACTAGAGCTAGGTGCTAGAGCTAAGTATAAGTACGCCCGCGCCAGCTTTTGGGTCTAGTAAGGGCAGAAATCCAGATACGCAAAACTGCAAAAGGATCGGCAAGTGGCGATAGCCAAAACCAAAATCCAACTTCGGTATAGCTGGTGCGGATGCCGAAAACAAGTAAACATCTGATCAACACCAGAAAGGCATTGAGCCAAAATAGGCTGTTGATCAATAGCGATGGTGATGGTTGCCCGATCGCGATCGCGATCACTATGGGTAAGGGCAAACCCTGAACTGCGGTGAGTAAGACGCAATCAGCAAATGTTTGACTTGGCGTCGAGGCATCTTTGAGATCCAGCGATCGCCCCCATTCGCGCCATGTTTCTTGCATAGATGTATACATCCGCACTTGCATTAAGGCTGCACCATCAAGAAATCCTACCTTTGCGCCACGTTGGGCAGCAGCTCTAGCGAGAGTGACATCATCACAAAATGAAGCCTTAGCAAGTTCATAACCATTTAGCTCGACTAGTTTGGCTCGTTTGGATAAAAAGCATTGACCATTTGCCATTACCCTATCTTCAGTAAACTGAGTGCGATCGCCTGTCGCTCCAAATCTAAAAATTAAAGTGACCAATAGTGCAGGTTGTAGCCATTGCTCCCCTGCGGTTTTAAGAATGAATTTTGGCGATAGTGACACAATATCAAAGTCGTCAGCGATCGCTTGTTGCACAAAGCTAGCGACTAATCCCTTTTGGGGCAATGTGTCAGCGTCAATACCTAGCACCCATTCACTAGTCGGATCGCTATGTAAAAAACCTGTATGCAACGCCCAAGGACGACCAACCCAACCCTCTGGCAAAGGATCATCAGTAACTAGCCTTAACGGAATAGGATAATCGGTTTGTAATTTCTGTACATATTCAGGAGTACCATCCTGCGATCGGCTATCCACCACGATAATTTCTTTGGCAGCTTGATCGCGCAAGCCTTCTAAACAAGTCGGTAAACGCTCAATCTCGTTGAGTGTGGGGATTACAATTGAAACTTTAGGATTTTGCTTAGCTAGTTCTTCTTCTGAAGAAACAAGGGGCAAAAGTGGTGCAGTGCGATCACGAGCCGTGCTAAGACGTTTCAGTAATACAAGTGTCGAGGGGACTTGTATTAACAAAAAAAATATAGAAAAAAGCGGATTATTCAAATTCGATGGAGATGCTTACGTTCTAGAGATTTATCCTATCGCGATTTGCACCGCGCTCAGCGCGGTGCAAATCAAAACTAGTCTTCGAGTAAACTTCTCAGCATCCATGCAGTTTTTTCGTGAACCTGCATCCGTTGCGTTAATAAGTCAGCCGTTGGCTCATCGTTGTTTTTGTCGGCGATCGGAAAAATAGAACGCGCAGTACGCACTACTGATTCTTGCCCTTCGACCAGCAGCTTGATCATTTCCGTAGCCTTTGGCACTCCTTCGGTTTCAGGAATCGAAGTCAGCTTTGCGTAAGCTGAATAGGTTGCAGGTGCAGGACATCCTAGAGAGCGAATCCGCTCCGCAATCAGATCGACAGCTAAGGCGAGTTCAGTATATTGCCCTTCAAACATGAGGTGCAATGTATTAAACATTGGCCCCGTAACGTTCCAGTGAAAATTATGAGTTTTAAGGTAAAGAGTGTAAGTATCAGCTAGCAATCGTGATAATCCATCGGCGATCGCAGTACGATCCTCTTGTAAAATACCAATATTGATATTGCCAGATTGCTCTTTATCGGTTGATTTTTCTTTGTTTTTGCTCATGGTAACGTTGTTTATAATTACTCTAAACAAATTATAACTATTTAAACACTAACAAAGAAGCACAGCACCCCCTGGGTGCTGTGCTTCTCTACTTGATCTCACTTTGATTAATACTCAATTGTCATGCTCTCATAAGTTACACCACGAGTTGTGTGGATACTCTGAGTGGGTCTAGCTTTAATCTTATTTACAAATTGCGATTCAGTCAGATCAGCACTCACGGCAGTAATTTCAACCTCACTATCTAATTGAGCGAGGTTGAGATTAAGTTCAGCAAGGCGAGCGATAATTTGTTGCTGGCGATCGCGTACTCTTATCAATTCTTCTTGCAAGCGTTCTTTCTCATTAGCAAGTTGGTGCATCTGGATATAAATCGCTGAAGGAGTCTTACGCAGAGGCATTGAGCGCAACTTTGGTTGAATCGGTCTACGAGATGCGCGAGAAATAGTCATAGTAATAAACCTGATAGGCGATTATTTCGTCGAACTTGATGCAAAGAATACTTTATATAAAATAAACCCAACTAGCGCCATAATGCCGATTGAAATCGCGGCTGTGACTAGTTTAAATACAAAACTTAAGATTGTGAAAGAAACTAGCCCAATCACAATGATCGCAGCCACCTTGGTGGCTCCAGTCAGTTTATTTACCCAATTGATCAGGCTGCCTACATTCGCCTTAGCCGCATCACTAGCTTGGGTTACAGCGACAAACTCTGGCTCTGCGCGTTTGTTTGGATCATAGGACTGGTTGTTTATCTGTTGCTTGTTGCCCATCACTTCGCGTTCTAATTCACGAAAGCGCTCTTCAAGATTATCGGTTTGACTCATAGCAGCAATGAATAAAAATCTACTTCTTATTGTACTGTAAACAAGCATAGAGACAGAGCTTTGCCCTGTTTCTATTAATTCTCTGGCTTTAAATCGCGTTCCATTAGTCCTTCAACTGCTTGTTGCAAATTAATTTCTCCTTTAAGCAAACGGTAAACATAACGTGAAACAGGAACACTGATTTTTTCGCGATCGCTAATTTCGATCAATACACTAGCCGTATTTACACCTTCAGCCGTACCGTGAATACTGGCGATCGCCTCTTCTAGACTTTTGCCCTGAGCGATCGCGTACCCCACCTGATAATTTCGACTAAGATTGCTGTTGCAAGTTGCCAATAAATCACCTAAACCTGATAAGCCCCAAAAAGTTTCAGGTTGAGCGCCAAAATAAACACCAACGCGAATAATTTCAATTAGAGATCGCGTAATTAGTGCCGATTTGGCATTAGTACCCAGATTTAAACCATCACAAGCGCCGACCGCGATCGCAATCACATTTTTAAGTGTGCCGCCCAACTCTACCCCAATTGGATCAGAATTTGTATAGACTCTAAAATTTTTTGAAGCAAGAATATTTTGGATAAATTGGGCGGAGTGTTCGTCTGTACTAGCCGCAACTGTTGCCGCAGGCTTACCTGCCACAATTTCTTGAGAAAGATTTGGTCCCGATAAGATTACAAGGGGGTGATCAGGAAGCAGCGATCGCCAAATTTGTGATGGTGTTTGTCCTGTAATTGGTTCAAGTCCCTTAGTTGCACTAACTAAAACTACATGGGGCAATAAACTTGCAGTTTGCAGCTTTTCAGCGATCGTCCTTACTCCCTTCATCGAGACTGCTGAAAAAATTGCATCACTGTTGCTGACAGCTTCGGCTAATGAATATTGACTTTGACGCGACCAGATTTGCACATGATGTTTATTGCTCTCAATTAGACTGCCCAGAGCTGATCCCCACGCTCCAGCGCCGATAATCGTGACATTTTTTAAGTCTGATTTCATGTTTTGAATAATTGTTTATTAAACCCAAATCATAGATGAGACCCAAAGTACTCCTCTATACATTTGTAAAAAGGTGCAAAAAGGTAAAGCATTAACAAAAACAAGACTACAAGCCAGACTCCCTAACACGACGGTGATATAATAGCCTTCAAAAGCCTCTCAAGTTTTAAAACCCTTGATAGTTAAATACTGATAGTCTTTAATTATCAATATCACATCAAGAGTTTTAATTGATGAGGTACTTTCGCTCATTTCTTGAGGAAGGCTGGCAACAATGATCGAAATGAAAGTGGCGGGGATTGCTATTGATGCGGTAAGCCGCAATCCGATCGTCTTACTAAGAGATACTTTAGAACGCAGAGCATTACCGATCTGGATTGGTGAAGCAGAAGCTAAAGCAATCATTGGCGCTTTAGATGGTAGACCTCTAGAGCGACCGATGACTCACGATCTCATGCTTAATTCTTTGGATGCTTGGGGGATAACTGTGGAACGGATCGTCGTCCACGCTCTTAAAAACAGTACTTTTTATGCTGTGATTACAGTCTCACAAGGAGATATCAAAAAAGAGATGGATGCACGTCCAAGTGATGCGATCGCGATCGCTGTGCGAGTAAAATGTCCTATTTGGGTGATGGAAGAGGTGATCTTAGAAGCTTCAATTCCTGTCGATCAAGATGCTGATGAAGCCGAAAGAAGAGCATTTCGTGAGTTTTTGGCAAAGCTTACCCCAGATGAGTTAGTTAAAAAAAGCGGACTTGAAAAAAACTAAATAGGCGGCGCGAAGCGCCGCTTATTCAGCAGCTTGTTTGATTATGGGATGTCATTAATGGACATAAACTCTACAAATCCACGTAATCCAGAATCATTAGTTTCGAGATTATTAGGTTGATTTACACCAAAGATTCTTTCCGCAACTTCACCTTCTTTGCCAAGTAACTTGAGTGGCTGATTGTTATAACTAAGTGCTACTGAAGAGGCATTACCAGCACGAATCGAAATTTGACGATCGCCTGACCAAGTTAACTTTTTACCTTCATCAAGGACTCCTTCAAAATCTGTCTTTCCATCTACAGTAATGCGTAACCAAGATTGCCCCTTCATCACAATTCCGACATTAACAGGCTTATTACTAACAAACTCGAAATTACCGCTATTCGGAATCTCTCCACTATTTTTTATGTTGGCATTGACCGCCAAAGACTGAAGAGTATTATTTAGGTTAGAACCTACGACTTGCGACTTGTTAGGTAAAACTGGAGGAATTATTGCATTTGCTGTTTGGGTGGGCAATGTAACTTTAGAAATATTAGTAGGAGTCGCTGTTGCGGATGGATCGCCCCCTGACTGCCTCAAAATTTCTAGCCCACCAATTTTTGGTAACAAGGCTAATACAAGGTCAACAGGCTTGTTACCTTTTGGAGAACTTATTTGAGCAGCAGTGCCAAAATTTGTTTGATTATCGTTAATCTTATTAGCTTCAGGCGTATTCAAGAAAGTAGACAGAAGGCTAACAGCAACAGCAATGACACCGACATACAGTGCGTATAAATGTAGAGGACGCAACTCAGCCGCTGCACTACCTGCCCACTTGGATTCAGGCAAAACAGGATTTAAAGGAAAATCTTCCGAAAGATCGCCAGCCCCTAAAGCATCACCGTATTTCCGAATAAATCCACGCACGTAGACAGGTTCGGGTAAGGATTCTATTTGACCATCTTCGATCGCGCGCAAGTAGCGCTCAGCAATTAGTGTAGTCGCAGTTAGATGGGGAATTGATAACTCTTTATCTTGTCGAATTCGCTTAAATTGCGCTCCGATTTCCGCTAATTTCTCTGCTTGCTTCGAGGTTGTAATGTTCACAATACTCACAGACATTTGGGAAGAGATGGCTCCAACTAACTTAAATCACGCTGGCTTTTAGTCAAACTTGTTTATAAACAAGCTTTATTTTAAAGTTTTGCAAATATTTTAGGTAGTCTTGGAGTAGTTAAACTACAAGAACCAAACTAACATAACATTTTGCAAAGTTTCGGGACTAAATTAAGATCGTATTGGACATAATTTGTTAATTTCATCATCATTCAGTAATCGGTACGCTCCTGCTTTAAGTGAAGTAACCGAGATAGAAGCGATCGCAACTCGATGTAAAGCAAGTACAGGATGTCCCAATTGTTCAGCCATGCGACGAATCTGACGATTGCGACCTTCTTTTAAAATGATTTGCAATTGTGTTCTTGGATTTTGATTCAGATTTTTTTTGCGTTCGATTTGGAGAATATTTACCGAGGTCGGTAGGGTGGGTCTACCATTTAATATAATTCCCTCTTGCCATTGCTTGATGGTTTGGTTGCTAGGAATATCCCTCACCCAAACCTCATAAATTTTGGCGACGTGATGGCGAGGATGCATCAGGTAATTTGCAAAATCTCCATCATTAGTCAAGATCAAAGCTCCACTACTACTATAGTCAAGCCGTCCTACAGGATAAATATGTTGATATTGGGATGGCAACATATCCAGCACTGTTTTTCTGCCTTGGGGATCTTCGCAGGTGCAAACTATACCAGTTGGTTTATTAAGTAATAGGTATACAAATTTTGGTGGAGCAGTTTGTAATAACTTGCCATCGACTTCAATGCGATCGCTTTCAGGGTCAGCTTTCGTTCCTAATTCGGTAATTATTTTCCCGTTTATGCAAACTCGACCTGACAAAATCATCTGTTCGGCTTCTCTTCGTGAAGCAAGCCCGTGTCTGGATAGAATTTTTTGTAAACGGTCAGTCATTAAATGATCATAGCAATTAATTAAGATGCGGTGATTAGCATTACTTGCTTAAGTGATTGTCATGCAATTACTGCATCAAAATATTGCAATTGTTAAATAAAGTTTAAAAATATGTAGTTCGTGATACGAATTGGGATCGAAACGTTAAGTAGTGTAAATGGACTGTAAAAAGTTTAAATAGCGCTTGAAAACTAGAAACTTGAGATTTTGCTTGCGTAGCGATCGCGATCATCTGGAATTTACAAGCCTGAGCCAAGGATAAATAAACATGGCAAACAAAATTGAAGCCCTGAAATCAGCGAAAGATGGTCTTGCTGTAAAAGCAGAAATTGATCGCTTCGCGGAAATTGGCTGGGAAGCGATCGATGACGACGATTTGCAACATCGCTTGAAATGGTTAGGTGTGTTCTTTCGCAAAAGTACGCCTGGTCGCTTTATGGTGAGGATGCGAATTGCGAATGGCTTACTAAGCAGCGATCAAATGCGCGTATTGGCGGATGTAGTCAAAAAATGTGGTGAATATGGTGTTGCAGATATCACTACTCGCCAAAACATCCAAATGCGCGGTATTCGCATTGAAGATGTCCCAGAAATGTTTGATCAGTTTAGATCGGTTGGACTTACCAGTGTGCAGTCGGCGATGGACAACATTCGCAACATTACGGGTTCACCTGTGGCGGGGCTTGATGCCAATGAACTTTATGACACTCGCGAACTTGCCCTTCAAGTCCAAAATTTACTCACAAATAATGGTGAAGGAAATCCTGCTTTCACTAATCTACCAAGAAAATTTAATATCGCGATCGCAGGCTGCCGTGATAATTCAACCCATGCTGAAATCAATGATTTAGCCTTTGTTCCTGCTTTTAAAGAAGAGTCAAAAGAAACCTTTGGATTTAATGTACTAGTTGGCGGTCTCTTTTCTGCAAAGCGCATTGCAGCCGCAATTCCACTTAATGTATGGGTTCTACCTGAAGATGTGGTTGCACTCTGCGAAGCTCTGCTTATCGTTTATCGAGACAATGGATTGCGTGACAACCGTGCTAAATCTCGCCTGATGTTTTTGATTGATGAATGGGGAATTGAGAAATTCCGTGCTGAAGTTGAGAAACAGATGGGCAAATCTTTAGAAACTGCCGCTCTCAAAGATGAAATCGAATGGGAAAAGCGCGACCATATTGGTGTTCATAAACAAAAGCAATCAGGAATGAACTATGTCGGGCTGCAAATTCCTGTCGGACGAATGTACGCCGACGATATGTATGAATTTGCACGAGTTGCTGACACCTATGGCAACAGCGATATGCGCCTCACGGTTGAGCAAAATCTGCTCATTACTAATGTGAGCGATGAGCAAGTGCCAGCACTTCTGCAAGATCCCCTGCTTCAGAAGTTTCCTGCTGAGCCTGACAATCTCATGCGTGGGCTGGTTTCCTG
>JAYVVP010000042.1:0-6411 GCA_043786935.1 Pseudanabaena sp.
CAAATTCTGCTTGAATCGCGATCGCTTGTTGCAGATAGAAATCTGCCTCTTCAGGAATTGCTTGATGCAAATCGAGAAGTGCTTTAATTAGCAAAGCATAGTCCTCTGACTGTGCTGCCACCGCAGCTTGTCCTTCATAATTAATCCTTTGTAAGCGCCCTTCAATCCATTGATTTTCTAAGATAAATTTGGCAGCATTAATCGCAAGTTGTTTATAAATTGGCTTTTGAAAGGCACGATAGGCAACAGCTAAACCTGAAATCATCATTGCATTCCAAGCAGTAATCGCTTTGGTGTCGGTTACAGGTGGTACACGCCCTTCCCAATCAATTTCACGAATATTTTCTTGGCTACGCGCCACAGGAAATGCATCGGTTGGGCGCGAAAATTCTCCATAGCGATGGCGAAATAACGTAATCAGACTAGCTTCTATTTTTGACGATAGTTCGCCAAGTTTTTTACGTTGCAACACATTCGCTTCTTCAAAATTGCCCTTTACTGAAATCGTAAATTCTTGAATTAATAGCTCAAGTTCTGTTGCACTAAAAATCTTCTTTAGTTCTGCATAACTCCATACCCAAAACTTACCTTCTCTACCCTCACTATCAGCATCTTGAGAGGCATAGAAACATCCTTCTTCAGTCAACATTTCGCGTTGAAGCCAAGTTGCAGTGAGGTCACAGGCTCTAGCGATCGCAGGTTCTTGTAATCCCGATAGCCAGAGATCCGCTAGATATTCCATAATCAAGCCATTGTCATAGAGCATCTTCTCAAAATGCGGCACTGTCCAAGTGTGATCGACCGTGTAGCGATGCCATCCTCCTGCAACATGGTCAAAAATACCACCCAGAGCTAAGTCTAGACCACGCTGTTTAGCTTTATCATAGAGAATAGTTTGATCAGATTCAAACCGACTCGCTCTCAATAAAAAGTTGGCATAGGGAATCATCGGGAAACAAGTTCCATAATCGCGGTTGGTGACTACTTCTGCACATTTGGCGATTCCATTTGCTAATACATCATCGCTGATAATCGGTACAGGCGTGAGTTTGTTGACTTGGTGCAGATTACGAACGATTTGCTCTTTGTAATCTCGAATATCTTCGTGACGGTCGTAATAAATTTCGCGAATTGATTGCAACACTCGCAAAAAACCTGGTCGTCCATAACGTGGCTCAATCGGAAAATATGTGCCAGCATAAAAGGGAACCAAGTCATCGGGAGCAAGAAATAGATTTAACGGCCAACCGCCACTTTCGCCCATGATTTGCACAGCTTGCATATAGATGCTATCTAGATCTGGACGTTCCTCGCGATCAACCTTGATTGCCACAAAACGATCATTCATATAGTCCGCAATTACAGTGTCCGAAAAAGCCTCATGTTCCATCACTGTGCACCAATGACAACTAGAGTACCCAATTGACAAAAAAATTGGCTTATTTTCATTTCTAGCTTTCTCTAATGCTTCGTCGCCCCAAGGATACCAAGCGATCGGGTTATCAGCATGTTTGCGTAGATAAAGGCTTTGCGACTGCGCGAGACGATTGGACATAAGGCAAAATTTGGCTTCGATAATTAGATTTGCATGGCGAAACTATATTAGAGTGTAACTTTTTCTGAGGAGTAGAACCAAGGGTTATTTGTAGCAGTTTGGCAAGGAAGGCGATCGCTATAGACAAAAAACGAGATAGTATTTTAGGGAAAGCAATGAGCTAAGAGTAAAGTTGGATTGCTGTCTTGTATTTAGTGTTATCAGTAAGGAGTGAAGGTAATGCTTTCGGATCAAGAAATTTCTCAACTGGCAACGGAAATTGATGCTCAGTTATTGGAGTTGCGATCGCTGTCTGGTGATGCGTCTCTAAAAACTGTTGACAAAGAGGCGCAACTGGTTAAGCAAAATCAGGCGATCGCTACCGCAACTAAGGAACCCGCGAAAAGTTTTTTGCAAAAGTTTTGGAAAGCAGCAAAGGCAGATCTCTGTGAGGAAGATGGAGTGCTGTATAAGCAATGGAAGAAGTGGGGCGATCTGGATAATAAGGAGGCGATGGATAAATTTAAGGTAGTTTTAACGGGATTGGGACTAACTGGTAATTTATTGCAATCGGCTTTGGTAGCGGTGATGGTAATTGTGTTACATATTGGCGTGAAAGCTTTTTGTGATGAATATGGCGATCGCAAAGAAAATCCGTAAAATTAAAATTGAGCGGCGGCGGGATGAAATTGCTCAAAATGGGCGTGAGACATTAGCGGCGTATTGGGCAGGAGAATTAAAATCCTATACAGCGGAAGAGGCGATCGCTGAGTTACGCAATATGCTTGATTCACCAGAGTAATTCACGAGAAAGATTGATATTGGTAATCATGATGAGGTGTATTGATGATTGAGCTAAATGTGCGGTTTACGAGTTGCGATCGCTTTGTCATTAAGTTCGATGAGGGCGAGACGGATGCGCTGGAATTTGTAGCACCTGTGAATGATGGCGATCGCGCTGAGATTCGTGATTATTTGGAGAGCTATGCCGCACATTACATGATGGATGTGGACGATCGCAGGGCGGAGAGGATTGAGGCGCAATTGCCTAAGTGGGGAGAGGCTTTGTTTGAGGCGATTTTTGGCGATCGGGCTGCGGCGAGGATGTTTAATGATTTTCAGGATAGTGAGGGGCGAGGCAAGATTTTAACGATCGCGGCGAGTCATCCGCTTATTTTGTCTTTGCCTTGGGAATTGTTGCGCGATCCGAGGGGGACATATTTGTTGCATGAAAATCCACGTATTGCGATTCGGCGCAAGTTTGCGGGTGTGGGTGGTGGACGTAGTACGGCGCGGGTGCAACCAAAAGAACAAGTGCGGGTGTTGATGGTGGTTAGTCGTCCTAGTGATGCGGGGTTTCTCGATCCGAGGGCGGAAGGGTTGGCGCTGTTGGAGGCGATCGGTGATGTGAGAGAACGTGTAGCCGTAGAATTTTTGCGTCCTGCGATTTTGGATAAATTGATTGAGCGTTTAGAAGATGATCGCTTGCCTGCGGTGGATATTGTGCATTTTGATGGACATGGGGCGTTTGATCCTGATGGCAGATTGCATGAACGGGCGAAGATGAGTGATCCAGTAGCAGCTACTAAGGCGGATGCAAAGGCGGCGGCGAATACGGGCTATTTGTTGTTTGAGGATAGTGAGGGCAAATCGGCGCTGATTACGGCGGAAACTTTGGGGGATATGCTGAATCGGCAAAAGGTAAGTGCGATTATTTTGTCTGCTTGTCAGTCGGCGGCGGTGGGTGGTGATGATGCTTTGGGTAGTGTGGCGGCGCGGTTGACTAATGCGGGGATACCGTCTGTTGGCGATGCAATATTCGGTGTTGGCGGTGACGGCGCGGCAGTTGTTTGGCAAGTTTTATGGCTTTTTGCTGCGGGGTCAGGGTGTGGGTGAGGCATTGGAAAATGCACGGCGGGATTTGTATCTAAATAAGGAACGGGGTGAGCGTCCAAGGGGTAAGGATCGGGTGGTTTTGAAGATGCAGGATTGGTTTTTACCTGCTTTGTATCAGGTAGGGAATGATGGGGCGTTGTTTCAGGTGGTTGATCCATCCCAGCCTCTTTTAAAAAGAGGGGAGAAGAAGGACTCGAATCTGCGTGAGGTGCAGGAGGCGGGTTTTTGGGGTAGGTCGCGGGAGTTGTGGGCGATCGAAAAGGCTTATGTGCGGGGGACGCGGCGGATTACGATTTCGGGGTTTGGGGGGATGGGGAAAACCTATCTGGCTGAAGAGGCGGGGCGATGGCTGTTGCGGACGGGGATGTTTGCGCGGGTGTGTTTTATCAGTTTTGCGGATTTTCAGGGTGTCGATCCTGTGAGTTATGCGGTGAGTGTGTTGGCGACGGTGTTGGATACCAATCTTATGGATGGGGCGGGGTGGCGACTAGGGCGTTGAGGGAACAGGCTGTGTTGGTGATTTTGGATAATTTGGAGACGATTAAAACCCCTCAAGCCCTGCTCGACTTAGCAAAGTCATGGTCGGAGGCGGGAAATAGTCGGGTGTTACTGACAACGAGGGCGGATGATTTGCAGCATCCTGATTATCCGAATCAGGGGAGTTTGAAGCATATTCTTTTGCCCTTGCGGGGCTTGTCGGAAAATGATGCGCTGGACTATTTCCAAAGTTTGATCAAGTTGCCACCAGAGCCAAAGTTTGAATTGCCGCGCCGTGAGGGTTTGTTGGAGTTGTTTAATTTGCTGGACTATCATCCTTTGTCGTTGGGGTTGTTGGTGGGGCAACTGAAGCAGAGAAGGGCGCTAGAGGTGCATCGGGAGTTAGCGCAGTTAGTGGCGGATACTCCCAATAATCCTTTGCTGGCTTCGCTGAATCTGTCGGTGAGTCGGCTTGATCCTAAAGCACAGGAATGGATTAAGCAGTTGGGAGTGTTTCAGGGTGGAGCGATGGAACCTTACCTACTTGCGATTACAGAAATTGCGGAAACAGAATGGAATGAACTCAGGACGCAGCTAGAGGCAACGGGACTGATACAGTCGGAATCTTTGAGTCATTTGGATGTGGGTGTACCTTTTCTCAAGTTTCATCCGACCCTTGCTCCTGCGATGTGGTCACGGCTGACTGAACCAGAACAACAGCAACTCCTCAGCCGCCATCGGCAACGATATTACCAACTGTCGGGTTATTTGTATGATGAAGATCAGAAAACCCCCTTTTTTGCGAGAGCCATCGCCCAACGGGAACTGCCGAATTTGCTGTATGCGGTGCGTGGCAGTATCTCAGCAGGTGAAGACTTTGCGGTGGCTTTTGTGAATATTGTTAACAAGTTTCTTAACGACTTCGGACTAAATCTAGACAGAGCGGACTTGACAGCAAGGGTAAAGCATATTGGCGGAGAGGTTGGCTCTCAAACTTGGTTTATGACAAGGGATAATCGCGGAGAACAGTTGTTTAATGCAGGACGCTATGCCGAAGCAGAGGCGGTGTTTCAGGAGATTTTAGAAGGCTTAGGCACGAATCCTAGCTATGAGCGCTGTCTCGTGCTGGGTAGACTCGGACGTTGCTATGGGTCAACGGGACAGCCAGAACAGGCGGTGGCAGCCTATCGCCTTGGGTTAGAGGTGGGGCGGGACTGCTAGAGCAAGATAATGGCGTGAAGCGACAGATGGGCGCATTTCAGGCAGACTTAGCGGATGTGTTGATGATAATGGGGGACTATGATCGCGCCCGTGAGTCCTACAAGGCATCGTTAGCGATTATAAAAGGATTGAATGATCGCCGAAATGAAACTGTAATACAAATCCAACTAGGAACCTTGGCACAAGTACAGAACAATCTCACCGAAGCCATTCAAAATTATCAAGAAGCACTCCCAATCTCTCAGCAACTCAACGAACCCCAATTAGAAGCAACTGTATGGCATCAGTTGGGCATGACCTTTGAAAAATCGCGCCAATGGGAAGCCGCAGAGCAAGCCTATCGCTAGTCCGCCCAGATTGACGAAGCGCAGGGTAATTCGGCAGTGGCAGCAACGACTTGGAATCAGTTGGCGATCATGCGTGAAGGTGCGGGGAACCTGAAAGAGGGTGAGGAATGGTATCGCAAGGCGATCAATGTAAATCGAAAAACTGGCGATCTCGTTTTGCTATCCAGCTATCTCAGTAACCTTGCTAATCTCATCCAAAAATTTCCAAATCGCCTCAACGAAGCCCAACAGTTAGCCGAAGAGTCCCTAGCCATTAAGGCAACCCTCGATCCTGCGGCGGCTCAGATTTGGACGACTTACAACATTTTGGCAGAGATTAGCGATAAACAAGGCGATCCAGACAGAGCAAAGGAATATTACCGCCTTTCTCGTACCGCCCGCGCCAATTTTGCAGGCACTAAGTACGAGCTACGCCAACACGCCCCGCTTATCGAGGGTGTAGTGATGGCGGTTGACGATGCCGAGGTCAGACAGCAATTAGAAGACTATATGCAGAAAGTATATCGACAATGGCAAAATCTCATCACCGCGATTCGGCGAATCCTCGATGGAGAACGTGATGAAGATATTCTCTGCGAAGGATTGGGTGATATGAGTTCTCAAATTGTCCTTGCCATCCTTAATCAAGTAAAAAGTAAAAATTGGAGGTAAGTTATGTAAACCATCAGCTTTGAAGTCGAACCAGAAGTTGCTAGAGCATATAGAGCATTCAAACCACAGAGCCAACAACAATTTCAAGCACTAATGACATCTATATTAAAACGTTCATTAGAAGAATCCTTAGAAGATATTATTGCCGATCTTAGAGACGAAGCCCAAGCCAACGGACTAACCCCAGAAATACTAGACTTCATCGGAAATAAACAAAAGAAGTTGCTAAAATAGTGCCATTCCAGAAAATCGCAAGTCAGAAAATGCTGTCATACGCCAAAGTAA
>JAYVVP010000043.1:0-16887 GCA_043786935.1 Pseudanabaena sp.
GTCAATTTTATTAAAAATGCCAATTGGAAGACTAACCACCATATCCAGATAAAATTTTTTAACTAAGAAAGCACGCAAATTTTTATATGTCTCTCCAAAAAGTACTACTTCCGGAACTACAAATATAGCTACACCATTTCTACTCAGTAGTTCTAGTCCTTTATTTATCAAAAGAACTTCTAATGACAGCTGGTTGGGCAGTTTTATACCAAATGGTAAAGAACCTAGAACTAAATCATACTTAATATCTCCAAAGTCATATTCAAGCGTATCGGCTTGTAAGAAGCTAATATTAGGATTTACTACTTGAGCTAGTGAAATGGCTTTAGGATTAATGTCAATATCTTTTACAACCTGTAAATCACTAAAGTAGCTTAAAAGATTTCCTGTGCCACAACAAAATATCAATAACAGTCTGTGGATTGTAAATTCTAGCAATTGTGTCAATTAACTCACAGATTTTATCTGGAGTATAAAACATACCACTTATTCCAGATCTTCCCTCATTACCTTTTAAGTATTTTTGCTTATGCTGTTCTAAGTAATCAGATACTTTATTGCGTTGTATAGTATTCATCTTTTTATATTTACCTACTTAGCACTTAGATAGACTAAATCACAATTATATTATTTTAATCCTAGGTAGGAGGTAATATACTCATTAAAAATAGTAGACCTGTTGGGTAATAAGCTCAAAAAACCTCGAAAGCCAATCTGAATAAAGGTTTCAAGGATTCTGAGTCAAAAGCCTTGAAACCATCTCTAGGTAACTGTTTCAGCGATTCTAATTCGTTATTACCCAACAGGTCTAATTATTTGTGAATTTCTGGAACTTTAGTTTAAAGTTAGACACTTTCAATGATTATCATTAGCAGTAACCAATATTTAAAATATCTAACTTTAGACTGTTTAACTCAATGTAAGCTTCATTGAGTTTATTAAACTAAGCGATCGCCATAATTAATTGCAAATGCGGCAACAGTAACAATCAAAATTAATGGATAGAGAATCCACGAAGCAATATTCAAATATTTAAAGGCTTGTTTATGTCCGTCTTTGTCTAACTTCGTGCCAATTACGGTGACGAGAATTGGGAATAAACACAAACAGAAATAGACATAAAATACATATTCCATGGCAACCGTATAGCCAACTTCAGGTAATTGATTATTAAAGGATAATAACAACACAATTCCTGATAGCAGTGCTGAGGCAGGAGCCATCGTGCGCGGCACAAACATTGTATAAGGGAAGAACAAGCAACAGTAAGTTAAGAGCGATAACAAAATCAACGGTAAAATATTCTTAGATAGAAATACTAAGGTTTTGCGCTGAAAAGTCATGCGAATACTTAGTCCAGGGTATTCCACTTGAGCATTGGATTGAAATAAATCAGGATCGCCTTGAGTGGAAGTACTGCGAGAAGAATCTTGGAAATAGGTGATATTTTTAAAATTCCAAAGTTGTAGCCCTTGAAATGGTTTGCTTTCCTCAGATGCAGTTCTCGGCAGTTTAAGACCAACCGTATCGATCGCATAGATTAACCTTTCCGTGGATAGATTAGGATTATCAAAACGTAAATTTAGTCTTTGTGAATCAAAGGGATAATCACGAAAATCAAAGGCATTGCGAAACTCGCCACGCACCCGATAAAGGCGATAGTTTAATCCATTGACAACCTGAGCCTTGATTGGTGCTTTGCCATCAAATACAGGCGCAGTCGGATTGACACTATTGCTAACCGCATCGGGGAACTGAATTTCAGTTGGTTCATCATTGCCGTTATAGCGGAACCATACATAAAAATCGGCGGTAAAAGTTGCTTTGTCAATGCGATTTAGCTTATTGATATCTATTCCTGCATAGACTACGCGCTGCCGCCAAAAATATTGATCGCCAGATTGAATGATGCTGGCTGATTGAAGTTCTTTTGGTAAATTCAGTCGTTCAGGATTAGGAATTGGCGTAAATTGTTGTGAGGCTGAGATCAGTTTATAATTTTGGAATTGGGCAAGGCGTACAGGCTGATCACTATTGCGATCGCTATTAAAATAGAGCAATCCAGTCAAACCTTTCAGCCCGACTTTACGATTATTGAGGGCAGCTAAAGCCTCTCGCACCTGTTCGCGATCGCCTTCTAAACTTGCCGATGTTGATTTTGGATTAGCTTTACGAATCGCATCCACCGCCGCGATCGCCGCTTCATAAAACTTTGCTCCCAAATAAGAAGGAGTTTTGTTATAAGCCTTTTGATACGCTGTTAAAAAATCTTGAGCATCAGCCCCCGCACTATCAAATAGAATTGGCGCTGGCACATACATTCCATCGGTAAAGAAACCTAGTTTTTTCTTTTCTTCATCATATTTTTCAAAACGTTTCGCAAAAGATTCTCTGGCTAAAGCTTGCTCACCCAAAATACTGTTTTTTAGACCTTTCTGTTTGAGGGCAACTAAAAAATCTTCCGCTACTTCCTCCTTTGTCAATGTTAAAAACAAAATTCCCGCCTCAGGCTCTGCGGCTAGTTCGTTAATAATCTGCTGAATTGATGACTTACGATTATTAGGATTGGAATCGATCGCCCAAGTACGCTGAATTTTGCCACTGCCATTAGCTTCAAAAGCAGACTTAATCACTTCCGACTGCGTCTGTTCATTTTTGCTAGCTTTGTCATAAATCACACTTGCCGTTTTGAACTGTAATACCTGCTGCGCGTAGATTGACAAGGTGCTAGCAAGGGCAGGATTGGTATAAATAATCCGAAAATAGTAAGGGCGATCAGTGGTGACCTTAGGATTATTAGCAGTGCCAGTGATCGCAGGCAGTTTACGCTCTTGATAAATGCTACCCGCCGCGATCGACGTATCCGAAGATCGATGACCTAAAACGACAATTGCCTCACTCTTAGCAATTTCGGTAGCAACTTGAGTTGCGCCTTCTGCATTTCCTTTGTCATCAAAAGTATTTAATTTAAGTGGGCGACCATTGATGCCGCCATTACGATTAGTCTCATCAATATATAGCTTGATGCTATCGACAATTTCTTGTCCCCCACTTGCCCCATCCCCGCTAAGAGGCGCAGCAACTGCGATCGCGATCGCATTACCTTCAGCCCTCGAACCTTGTGGATATAGCCCCCCCAGCGATACTGCGATCAATATTGTGATCAAGGCGATCGCCCAAAACCTTACAACTGTCTTACCCATGAAATTACAGCCGTCCTATTTGAAAATTGCTAATGCATAAATTAAGTTAAACTATCCTGCAATTTTAGTGCTTTGAGCTACCGTCAAAACACTAAAAAATAAAAGAGGTCACTTTGTGACCTCTTTTATTTTGTGGATTTTAATTTGAGGGCGAATGATGGGAATTGAACCCACGAATGGTGGTACCACAAACCACTGCCTTAACCACTTGGCTACACTCGCCATTTAACCGCTACCTACTATATTACTAGTCTGTACATTTACACAATACCTCCAGTAAAAAATTTCTAGCTTTTTAGGCGATCGCGCTAAATTCTCAACACACTGTACTTTTAGGGCATATATCAACTTTCAAAAACAAAGTACTATTACTTACGGTCTTCGTCTAGAGATGTACAAATATGATGCGAATACTGGCTTTGGTTGCAGGTGGCACTGGCGATCAGTTACTGTTTTTCCCGACACTCGATACACTTAAACAACAGTATCCTAATGCCGAAATTGATGTGGTAGTCGAGCCGCGTGCCATGGCAGCTTATCGCATTTGCCAATCTGTCAATCGAGTCCTTAAGTTTGATTTTAGCGATCGCAACTCTTTGGCTGATTTTGGTAATTTGCTCGGTACGATCCGCGATCGCGAATACAATGCCGCGATCGTTACTCAGCCAAGTTTCGCCATTAACATCTTGTTATGGTTAAGCGGTATTCCAAAGCGGATATCCTTTGCGGGACAGGGAGATTTTTTACTGACTGACATCATTCCCACCAATACTCAAGAATATGCAGCCGTCCAAAACTATAACTTGCTCATAGCTTTAGGCGTCTATCATTCATGTCCACTGATCAAGGTTAATCTTCCCAAAAGTGATCTGGATTGGGCTACGAACGAACAAAAGCGCCTTGGTACTCAACAAAGCGGTTTTATCCTGCTCAATTGTGGTGCTATGGGAAATTATCCTGCCGAAAGTTGGGCTGAGATCGCAATTGATATTCAATCAAAGCTCCCAAATTTACCAATTGTGGCAATTGATAGCATTAATAACGCGGATTTACTCAAGCAATTAACTACTAAAGTTCCTAATCTATTGATTGCTAATCCTACTGATATTGGTAAACTAACCGCTTTAATTGCTTCAGCCAATCTGTTTATCTGTGCGGAAGGTGATGCTATGCAACTGGGTGTCGCAGTAGGGACAGCATTAGTAGCAATTTTAGGCTCGGCTACACCTGCTAATACATTCCTACCTATTCAAGAAAAACGGATTAAATATGTTCAAGCGATCGCAGGTCAATCTATCAATGCGATCGCGCCTAAAACAGTTCTAGAAAAAATCTGGGAAGGCTAAAAAGCTCAAAATGCTCATTTTCGGGCATTTTGAACTTTTACCTTGAAAGTATAGCTTTGTCTAAAATAGCGCCATCTAGCCTAGCCACCTGAATATCTGTATCTCGGAGATTAGCATCTTTGAGCCTTGCGCCATTAAAGTCAGTTTTCCGTAATACTGCCCCCCGCAAGTTTGCCCCAATCAAATTCACTAGACTGAGATTAACACCGCCGAGGTTTGCTAAACTCAGATCGGCTTCATTGAAGTTAGCTTTACTGACTTCGGCATAGGCAAGATTTGCTTCTTTAAGGTCAATTTGTAAGCGCAGATTTTGCGATCGCCAAGCACTCCAATTACTTACCCCTTTTTGTAGTCCAATCAAATGTTCATTATTTGCCACGAGATTGACCTCTCTTGTCATTAACCAGAAAGTAGAGACCACGCTTAGCTCAGCCTCTATCTCCCCCCAAATATTACGATGATTATTTAGATTCAGCCTATGAGTTAACTATAAGTTAGGACTGAAAAGTTTGTCACAGTCATGACAATTCACAACACAAAGTGGTATATCTCAATCAATCATTGGTGACAAATTGGTGAGCTAGATGGTGATCAAAGTTGCGGCTCTGAAGGGAATAGGTTTAACAGTATGAGATCGTTAAGACTTAGAAGCCAGTTATCGGCGATTACTACCAATTGCTTGTTTATAAGTGGTTTTGGCTTGGTTGATATTTCAGTAGTCCGATCAGTTGCGATCGCCCAACCCATTGCTTCACCTATTACCCAACCGATTGCTCAGTCCGTTTTAGTTCCTGCGATTGCTTGTCCACAGGTAACTAATCGGCGCTATGTTGTCATAATTGATCGTCCCGCCAACTTACTTCCTCAGTTACCTAATTTTTTAGCGATCGCTGCTGTGCCTTGTAGCTATCTCAATGCTTCGATGACCTTCTTTGGGGGATTTGATAACGCTAAATCATCCACATTTCGAGCCAGTCAACTGCGTGAGTTGAAACTAGATGCGATCGTGCATTCTTTCACAGCGAAAGTCACCGATATTCCTGCAAACTTACGAGCGGCGATCATTTTAGTAGAAACAGGTAATGACCCAAATCTTGCCATCCAACAAGTGCGATCGCTAACAGGAAAGAGTGCAGTGCTTGCCACGTTCAATAATCGCTCAGTGATTTTAGCAGCACCTCTATCAAGTCCGCAAAGTGCCAATGCGATCGCATCTTTGCTTCGCAATCAAGGGCTAGCGGCTCAAGTAGTTAGCGCCGACCTGATTACTCCGAGTCCTGCTATAGGCTCTATCCCCACATCTTCTATACCAAATCAGAATCCTAATAGTTCAGCCCGAATTTATCGTGTTCTAGTTCCCAATGCTAGCGCCAGTACCTTAAAGCAATTGCGTAAAATTGCACCTGACGCGTTTGTTACTATTTTTAAAGGAAAGTCTTATATTCAGTTACGGACCTATACCAATCGTGTAAATGCTCATCGGGAACGCGATCGCTTAAATGTTAGTTTCCCAAGTACGATTTTGCTTCAAGATTAAGACTCCAGATTAACTTTATGACATCTCGTTCTAAATCTCTGACTACTGATCTAATTACAGACATACCAACCTACACAGTGAGGGTAAGTCATCGCGCTAAGTGTGTGCGTCTTTCGCTCTCAGTAGAAGATGGCTTAGAGGTAGTTGTACCTGCTAATTACGATCGCCAAAAAATTCCTGATCTCGTCCATCAAAAGCGTGATTGGATTGCCCGCAATCAGAGCAAACTAGATGAGCGAGAAGCTTTTTTTCTGTCCCAAGATCCACATGAGTTACCTGACTCTATCAACTTGCGATCGCTAGGCGAAGAATGGCAAATTGATTACCACCAAACTTCCACAAAATTAGGCTTCATTATTAAAGAAAAGAAAGATCAACATCAGTTAATTATCAGCGGTAACATTGCCGAAATCGAGTCCTGCAAAGCACTTTTAAAGCAATGGCTGATCCGAACAGCTGAAAAACATTTATTTGGTTGGTTACGTAAAGTCAGTGTCCGCGTAAATTTGCCCTATCGTACAACGGCTGTGCGCGGTCAAAAGACTTTGTGGGGTAGCTGCTCTGGCGATCGCAATATCAGCCTTAACTATAAGCTGCTCTTTCTCGAAGCTAATGTAGTGGAATATGTGCTGCTCCATGAGCTTTGCCACACAGTAGAGATGAATCATTCAGCCAAATTTTGGAAATTAGTCAGTAAGTCTGAGCCAAATTATAAAATATTAGATAAATCTCTTAACAAAGCATGGCAAATCGTCCCTGCATGGCTTGATTTTTAGTTGCAACCTCAAAATCTCATTAAATAATCTTTTAAAAATATTTCTATCTATTTTTCTATTTAGTTAGGATAAAAAATTTCTTGAAAGTACTGTAAATAAGTAAATAAGCACGTTGATCGCAGTTGGATGTGAGCGAACTCATACTTGATGAGTGAATCGGCTCTATGGGTATTCGGGGTTAAGCACTATACTGTCATATTGAAATTGATAAGTGTGAGGGATGAATTTATGACCGAAACAAAACCAAATTTACTACCGATTATTGGTGGTGCTGCTGTATTGGTTGCAGGCGGTGTAGGCGCTTATTTTTTCTTAAGTAAACCAGGGGTTTTGCCTACTAGCACTGCGGCTGGAACTTTAAATGTTGTGCCTAAACAGTCGCTAATGGCAGTGTCAGTATCCACTGATGAAGCGGCGCTTTCTCAAATCGAGCAATTTCTATCTCCAGAAACCAAAAAACTTTACGATGCCCAGATCGCTAAAGTAAGAAGCAATCTTGCCTCAGGTGATTTTGACTACGAGAAAGATATGAAGCCTTGGATTGGCAAAAATGCAACGATCGCATTTTTACCTTTAGTCAAAACCGCTAGCCTTGCACCCACCAAATCACAAGCTGCCATTCAGAATCGTTATGTGCCAATGAGCGCTACAGGTTCGATTCAATTTGTGCAAGAAAAGGTTGCTCCCCAAGCTAAGTCTGTGCCAAATATTATCATTGTGTTAGAGGTAAAAGACAAAGCTGGTGCTGAGAAGTTCTTAACACAACAAGTTAAAGCCAAAGGGGGAGGCAAAGAAAAGCAGTCTGATTATAAGGGTGTAAAGATTACTCAGTATGGTGAAGGAGATAGCGTAACTTCCTATGCTATGGTTGGCGACAATTTGGTTTTCTCGCCTACCGAACAAAATACTCAGAAGGTGATCGATACCTTCAAAGGTGAAGCTTCTCTAGCAAGTGCGGCGAGTGCCGACGATCTCAAGATCAAAAACCCCGTTGCTCAAGTTTACATTCCTAACTTTAGCCAATCTATCGTTGAATTAGCAGCGATGAATCCTGATGCTCAACCCATTCCCCCAGAATCGTTGGAGCAATTGAAGCAGGTGAAATCCATGAATATGGGATTAGGAATCGATGATGCAGGTCTTCGTTTTAAAGCGCTTGGCAAATTTGAACCAGCGACAATTGCTGCTCTCAAGAACTCTCCTAACAAAATTATTAGTCAAATTCCTTCTCAAGCATTTGTCGTCATCACTGGCTTTAATATCAAGGATACGTGGGAACAGTTTGTGAAATCGGCTGAGAAAACTCCAGATATCAAAAAAGGGCTTAATGAGACTAGAACTCAGCTAAAGTCGTCGCCATTGGCTCTTGATTTAGACAAAGATATCTTTGGATGGATGGATGGTGAATTTACGATCGCTTCAGTATTTGGCAAACCCGAAGGAATTTTAGCGCAAACTCAAGGGCTAGCACCTGTAATGATGTTGCAAACTACTAATCGTCCTGCTGGGGAGTCTCTGCTCACTAAGCTTGATGATTTTGTTACAAAGAACGGTGGGAAAGTCGGCAAGAAAGATGTTGGCGGAGTGGCTGTCACTGAGTGGTCATTTCCAGGTGCACCTGGGGCAATTATCTCGCATGGTTGGGGTCAAAAAGACATCCTCTTTATGACCGCTTCACCAATTGTGCCTTTGTTCGTACCAAAACCAGCTAGCGCGATCGAAGCTGATCCAACCTTCAAGTCTGTAGTTAGTACTCTGCCTAATACTAATGTTGGCTATTTCTATATGGATGCAACTAAAACATGGAATATTGTCCAAACCTTTATGCCTGCATCTGAGAAACAGAAAATCACTCCTGATGTAAAAGCCTTGATTGAAACGGTTCGTGGCTTGGCAGTAACAGCTACTTATCCAAATCAAGAAACTGCTGAAGTTGAAGCAATTCTTTCACTTAAGAAGGGTGGTAAGTAAATAAAGCGCATAGCGCCATATCTTTACCAGATTATTTTTCAAAAGCATTGCTAAGTAATACTTTTGAAAAATAATCACCCCATTCGTTTACAAAAAGAAATCTTACTCAAGAAAAAAATTATGCTTACAATTCGGAAGTCAGAAGAAAGAGGACATGCAAATCACGGCTGGCTCGATAGTTATCACACCTTCTCTTTTGCTAGCTATTACGATCCGCAGCATATGGCATTTCGTTCTTTACGGGTAATCAACCAAGATCAAGTCATTGGTGGCAAAGGATTTGGGACTCATCCTCATCGTGATATGGAAATCATTACTTATATGCTAGAAGGATCGCTAGAGCATAAAGACAGCATGGGCAATGGTTCGATTATTCAAGTTGGCGATGTGCAACGTATGAGTGCAGGTACGGGAGTTACACATAGTGAGTTCAATCCTTCGGCTACAGAGTCAGCCCATTTATTGCAAATATGGATTTTGCCAAATCAAGAAAATATTCAACCTAGTTACGAACAAATTTCTTTTTCTCGTGAAAAGAAGCTAAATCAATTACGCCTGATTGCTTCACCTGATGGACGCGATCGCTCAGTCACTGTTCATCAAGATGCTTACGCTTATGCTTCCATTCTCGAAGATGGAATAGAAGTGATACATACCGTACATCAAAATCGTTTTGCATGGCTCCAAGTAGCAACAGGTACCGTGTTAGTAGGCGATCGCTTACTAAATTCTGGTGATGCTATCTCTAGCGATCAGGCTGGCGATTTGAAACTGATTAGTCAAGGTAATTCCGAAATTCTAATTTTCGATTTGGCTTAATCTTTCCCCATTAAAAATTTCAAAGAGAGAGTCGGTGCAAGTATCGCTTTTCTCTTTTACAGCAGTTATTTATCAAACGCGCCCCAAGAAAGAGTCACAAGGTAAAGCCCCGCAATGGGTTTTATATTGTATTTGTGGAGGGTGAAAGTAAGATGCTGTAAGTTTTGGTTGATTTAGGATTTAACACATGGTGCATAAAAACTAACAGTTTTATAATCACGCTCCCATGACGACGATATGCCATTCACATTTTTGACATGTCGCAAAGTTTCAACTACCCAACCCGATAAATACTCAGGATCTGGCGGTGGAATTCTTTCAATTACCTGAGATTCTACTTTTACATGCCAAGGTTGAGGCTTATATCCCCACAGACTTGACTCCACTCGCCCCTCTTGTTCTAAAACTCTAAACCTCAGTTGTAGAGGGATTTGACTATGATTACGGACAATCAAATCCTTGTAGCCATAGGCAACCGCAGCATCCTGTCCTAAAGTATAAAATCTTGATTCTCCATAAGCATCGATACTATGGCAATGCCGTTCTAAAATCTGACAACCGCCATATAGAAATGTATTAAATATATTGGTGGCAATCAAACACAAGCCTCCTCCTATATCGGTTAATACCTGACCACGTATAAACACTGGGGCGGCGCGAAAACCATTTGCTTTAGTGGGTTGCCCAATGCGATCGCTAAAACTAAAAATCTTTTGTGGAGCTAAATTAAGATAATGAATTCGTTTGGCGGCAAGCTCTAAGTTCCAAATCCGATTAGCTCGAATCTCTAATGTACCTTGATCAGGAATTGGCGTACTAAATTCTGTCCATTGATGTAAATATTGATCAGCGGCATCAGGATTTTGCTGATTAGCATAGTGAAATGGATATCCTTTTGCTAAAGCTTTGGCATATTTGAGGCTATTGCGGAGCGGCTTTTTAAAATCTTGCCAGACTTGCTTCATATTCTGACTTTTGAGCTTTAAGCATTAATTTCCTTAATTGATTTTTACACAGAAAATAGGATTTAGCGAAGATGCTTTTACCCTTTCTAAATTATTTAAAAATTGCCATGAATCGCTACAATACTTGCAGTGAAGAATCAAGTATTCTCAATACCCAAACATGTAGAGACTAGTGATATCCGTGGGCGTAAGTAATAATAAGATAAAGAATCGGTCAAAGATTGTGTTAACTGGCGGTGGTAGTGGTGGTCATGTTAGCCCTAATCTTGCCCTAATTCCTGATCTTGAAGCTAACGGTTGGGAGGTTGAATATATTGGCTCAAACAATGGCATAGAAAAACAGCTTGTCGCTGAGGTTGGTATTCCCTATCATGGGATCTCTTCAGGGAAATTGCGTCGTTATTTTGATTGGCAAAACTTTGTCGATCCTTTCAAAGTGATTAAAGGGATATTTGATGCTTATTCCGCGATCGCTAAAATAAAACCTAAAGTTATATTTTCCAAAGGTGGGTTTGTCACTGTACCTGTCATTTTGGCTGGGTGGCTGCAACGGATTCCTGTGATTATTCATGAGTCAGATTTTTCGTCAGGTTTAGCAAATAGATTGTCGATTCCATTTGCTACTAAAGTCTGTGTCACCTTCCCCGAAACTGCTAAGCATCTGGCGAAATACTCTTCTAAAGTTAAGCATACAGGTTTACCAATCCGTCCTGATATTCTTAAAGGAAATGGGGAACAAGGTCGAGAATTTTGTGGTTTTGATTTAGATTCTCCAGTCCTGTTTATAGTCGGTGGTAGTACAGGCTCAGCAAGAATAAATCAAGCGGTGCGTTCTGTTTTAGATGTGCTTACTCAAACCTATCAAGTTGTTCATGCTTGTGGGAAAGGGAACCTAGATAAGAATCTTAAAAGCTATCCGCGCTATCGGCAATTTGAATATTTAGGAACAGAACTTGCCGATGTATTAGCGATCGCGGATTTAGTGGTATCGCGATCAGGCGCTAATGCTGTGTTTGAGTTTCTGACCTTACGAAAACCGCATTTATTGATTCCCCTATCCAAACTATCTAGTCGTGGCGATCAGATTCTTAATGCTAAATCTTTTCAAGCTCGTGGCTATAGTGCAGTTCTCTTGGAAGAAGATCTAACAAATGAAAGTTTATTGAAGGCGATCGCCGATCTTGATAGTCGTCGTGATGAATATATTCAGAACATGAACCAGAGTGAAGAAACCAATGCGATCGCGCAAATTGTTTCTCTGATTAAAGAATTTAAAATTTAATGCGTCGATAGATTTCTTGTATAGGAAGTTCTATATTTAAGCTCTGTAAGGTGATGGTTTGATCAAGGCGATCGCATATTTGTAATTGCCAGTGATCGCGTTGATCGATCTGGTGATATTTCTCAACATAAAGTTCAACTTGGCTAACGAGTAGGTATTCACAAAACCTATCAAGAGAGCGATATTTTCTAAACTTCTCGCCGCGATCGTATGCTTCAGTTGAGGGAGATAGAACTTCAATGATCAATAAAGGATTGAGAATCTCATCAGTGCGATCGCGATTAAATTCTGGTTCGCCATTAATAATCATCAGATCGGGATAAGTGCCGCACTGATAGTTAGGGATCCACAAGCGCAGATCGCTATTATACAAACGAAAATTTGTATCTCTAAGTAGAAATCCCAAGTAAATCAATAGGTTACTGGCAATCTCGCTATGTGTTGCTGTACCTCCAGACATAGTAGTAACTTCTCCATTACAATATTCATGACGTTCCTCAGCGGTTTCTTCGATCTCGTGATATTCATCGATTGTCAGACGATTTTTTGAGTTTGGAAGAATGGCGGGTGGATTGATTTGAGCAATGACCATGATTGCACCTAAGTATTTTTTTGATCAGCTTTTGCGCCGCGCAAAGCGCGGCATAAATTTATAGAACGCTAGCTAGCAATGCTTTTTGAGCATGAAGACGATTTTCAGCTTCATCCCAAATGCGTGACTGATTACCTTCCATCACTTCATCAGTAATCTCTTCACCACGATGAGCAGGCAGGCAATGTAGAGCGATCGCTTGTTTATCAGCTAAAGACATTAGTTCTGCATTAAGTTGATAAGGCTGAAAAATGGGAATACGATCTTCCGCTTCCGATTCTTGTCCCATGCTCGCCCAAACGTCCGTATATAAAACGTGAGCCGCTTGAGAGGCAAGTTTAGGATCATCGGTAACAATCACCTCAGAATTAGTTGCTAAAGCTTTTGCCTGAGCCACAACAGTCGGATCAGGTGCGAAGTTTTTTGGTGAAGCAATCCGCACATTCATACCAACCAGTGCACAGCCAATCATTAGAGAATGTGCCATATTATTGCCATCCCCCAGATAAGTGAGGGTTAGCCCTTTTAAAGTGCCAAAATTTTCTAGTACTGTCAGTAAATCAGCCAAGACTTGACAAGGATGCTCTAAGTCGCTCAGGGCATTGATAATCGGCATCTTAGAAAATTTGGCAAAGGTCTCTAGCTCTGACTGCTCAAAAGTGCGAATCGCTAAAACGTCCAAATAGCGATCAAGAACTCTGGCTGTATCTTCTACAGGTTCACCGCGACTTACTTGCGTCACACTAGGATCTAAGTCAATTACATGACCACCTAGTTGGTGCATAGCGACTGTAAAGCTAACTCGTGTCCTTGTCGATGCTTTGCGAAATAGCAAGCCCAGAGTTTTGCGTTGAAAGTCAAACTGTACTTCTCCTGCTTTGAGTTGTTTAGCAAGTGTAAGCAGTTCTTGAATTTCGTTTGGTTGCAAGTCCGCCAAACTAAGAAGATCTCGTCCTTGAAGGTTTCCCATTGTTATTTAGATAAAAGCTTGTAATGAATTGATCTGAGATTACAAGTTATCTAGCAATTAGACAAATAATTGTTCGGAAATATCAATCTATTAAAATTGTCAGGCTTCACTTACTAACATCTAACAATTTTTAAATTTTTACACCAGATTTGCGGGCAATCCAGATTTCCCAGTTACGAAGAAAGCTTGATCTTGCTTTAAATATCGAAGTGCGAGGGGGAGTCAACGCAAGTTCATTTTCAGGTGGCTGTACTAAAATTGTAAATAAGCCTAAGCGATTACCAACAATTGTGTCAGTAAATAAGCGATCGCCTACCATTGCTACTTGTGAAGGTGGTAGTTTCATTTCTTCAAGGACTTGACGGACTACACGTCGTGAAGGTTTTGCAGCACGACTTCGATAAGGAAGATTTAGACTGTCGGCAATCTTTTTAATGCGGCGATCGCTAAAATTATTACTTGCCAAACAAATTGAATACGGCTGACTCATTAGTTCCGCCCATAGACGAATCTCTTCTGATACATCTAATTCATCATCACCAACTAGAGTGTTGTCAACATCTAAGATCAAGCCTCGCAATTCATGCTTTTCCATTAATTGCGGAGTGATCGCGGTAATCGGTGCTGACAAAACTAAGTCAGGAGCAATAAGCAGCCAAGGTTTCACAAATATTTTGGGAGATGCCAATTAAATAGTTATAGCTATTTTAACTCAAAATAGTCATCTCCATATTTTAGGAAATGCTTGAAATAAGTTAGGAAAGAACTTACAGAAATTTGCTTTCAAACCTACTACCAAGAGTAATATAAAACCCGTTGCGGGGCTTCGCCCTGCGATCCCCTTGTTATGGTGGGTTTGCTTAACAACTGTTGTGTAAGCTCCTTGCCTAACTTAGAGCTATTGTTTAGGTGTTTTTTGCTGCATTTTTTTATCAATCACTTGCAATGCTTTTTCGTGGTCTTCTAAAGTGCGACTAAATACATGACTACCATCGTATTTAGCAACAAAAAATAAGTACTCGGTTGCCGCAGGATCAAGAGTTGCCTTAAGACTAGCTAAACCAACCGAAGCGATCGCGCCAGGTGGCAATCCTTCATTTAGATAAGTGTTATATGGCGAAGCAGTTCGCACCTGATCTAACGTGAGTGGGCTTTCGGGAGTTTGTTTAATATTTAATCCATATTCAACAGTGGGATCGGACTCTAATCGCATACCACGTTTGAGACGATTCCAGAAAACTCCAGCAATGACCCGACGCTCTGAGTCAATTACAGCCTCTTTTTCGACAATACTGCTAAGAGCAACCCAATCTTTGAGGCTAACTTTGACCTTTGGTTTACCAGATTGATTGTCTTGGTAAACAGGCAAAGCTACTTGCTCAAAGCGATCTAGCATCAAATTTATGATGCGCTCAGGTGTTGCTTCCGATGGCAGTATTTGATAAGTATCAGGAAAAAGAAATCCTTCCAAACTTGGTACATCATCAGGAAGCCAAGTACGTCGCTTTGGACTAATCCGTTGAGTGGCGGCAACAAAGTCTTTGGCTGTGAAAAATCCTTGATTCTCAAATAGCTCAGCCATCTGCGCGATCGACCAGCCTTCAGGAATTGTAAATCGAACTTCTGCCGATTTCGCGGTCTGAATTTGCGCGATAACTTCTGGTAGAGATTGATTTGTAGCAAAATCATAAGTTCCAGATCTTAATGCTACAGATTCACTACTTCTCAAAGATTGCCATATTACCCACAGACGTAACGCTAAGCTGGAGCGAATTATGCCTGCTGATTCTAGTTCTTGGGCGATCGCTTGGGTTGGCATCCCATCAGATATGGTTAACCTCACTTTCGCCCCAAAGTTATTAGGTGCAGCACTTGCCCAAATCCACCATGAACTACTGACTACGCCAGTAAATAAGATGACTAATGGCACAGCAACACCATAAAACAGCCAATTAGAACTCTTCTTCGGCATCTTCTGTGCTGAGGACATGGTCTAAATATTTCTCCACATAAGGCTCTAGGGCTGCCATTTCCACAGGTGAAAGGATCTCAGGTAGACCGCTATCTCCAACTTTGGCAATAAACATTAAAGGATCGAGGGCTGTAAATACTGAAAAAGCTTGTTCTTCATAGTAGAAATGCGCTAATTCTTGGAATTCGCCACAGTTTCCATCTTCTTCAGTATCAATCTCAATAATATCTTCTTCAGTTGGCTCAGGAAGCTCGCCTTCAACTGTCAAAGTGTAAGCAGAGCGACGTAAAGATAAATTTTGTTCGGCTAAAACTGCCTGAGCAGTTGAAAAAATCAAATCGATTTCTTCTTCGGTGACATCAACTAATTCAGTTTCTTCTTCGTCATCAGTTTCTTGCCATGCAAAGATTTGCACAGAAAAGTCAACTGGTTGAAGCAGCATATATTCAGTGCTGTCCACTTTAAAGGTGGTTTCGATAGTGCAAGGCAAGTTTTTGCCTGCATCATCCGTAATTACGATCGTTGATCCTTCCATAGATTGATGCTTTGTATCCTATAGCACTACTAGCTTCAGAGAAACCCTCTTGTGTAAGGCTTTTGGCGCTTTTAAGCATTATGACAGCAAAGGGGACAGTTTATCGCAAAGTCAGACAAGCGCCAGCAATTCCCATTATGAAAGCAAGCTAGTCAAACCGTTGATATAGGGATATTGTTAATAACATCAGAATAATCATGATTCATTCAGGGCAAGAGCTTTGAAACAACAAGGGTTGTTTGACACAATTGTAGAATTTTTTCGTGAACTACTAGAATCATTACCAGACAGGCGTACTGGGAAGAATAGTCGGTATGGCATGGAAGATGCAGCCCTAAGTGCGTTCAGTGTATTTTTCACTCAAAGTCCATCATTCTTGTCTTACCAGGGGACAATGGAGCAAACAAAAGGGCTTAGCAATGCCCAAAGTCTATTTGGAGTGCATGAAATACTAACGGATAACCACATCCGAGACTTGCTAGACCCGATAAAACCGAAAGAAATGTTTCCAGTATTTGAGACAATCTTGGAGACGATAGAGCAAAGGGGCAAGCTGCAAGGATTTCGAGGATTTGCGAACAACCTAATCAATGGCGCTAGATGGGATTGAGTACTTTAGTTCAAAACAAATACACTGTCCCCAATGTTCGACGAGAAAAATGAAATCAGGAGAAATCCATTACTTTCATAGTGTAGTCACGCCAATTATCATCAGTCCTCATCAGTCTCAAGTTATTCCCCTAGTACCAGAATTCATTGTGCCGCAGGATGGGAATGACAAGCAAGACTGTGAGAATACAGCCGCAAAAAGGTGGTTGTTACAACATGACAGTAAGTACAGTTTATTAAATGTAACTGTTTTGGGGGATGACCTGTATTCTCGCCAACCCCTTTGCCAAATGCTATTAGAGCAAAAGTT
>JAYVVP010000044.1:0-16794 GCA_043786935.1 Pseudanabaena sp.
TTTAGGTGTCGAAGAAGTAATCACTCAGATCACAGCAGTCCAAATGCGCGAATATCACCGATTACATTACCGACCTGAATGCATGACCGTGGCGATCGCAGGAGCGATCACTCGTGAAAAAGCGATAACATTAGTAGATACGGCTTTTTATAGCAACAAGTTTTCCAGAAATGTCTATAGCAGAACTTGTAAAAGTCCTGTAGCACCTATCTTTTCACTGCCAACACCGTCCCGTCAAACGATTAGTTTGCCTCGTTTACAACATAGCCGACTCAATCTCGCATGGCATGGACCTAGTGTAGACAATTTAGAAGAGTCCATTCAGCTTGAATTGATCTCAGCAATTTTGACAGAGGGGAGATCGGCAAGACTAGTACGTGAGTTGCGGGAGGAGTCTAGGTGGGTTCAAGATATTGCTAGTAGTTTTTCGATGCAACGGCAAGCAGGATTATTCACGATCTCAGCCTGTTTAGAGGCGGATTATCTGGAACCCGTTGAAAATAAAATTATTCAGCACGTAAAGGAACTTCTAAATAATCCTATATCTGACGCTGAGCTAAACAAGGCTAAGCGATCGCTCTGCAATCATTTTACTTTTGCGTTGGAGTCACCCCAGCAGTTAGCGAATTTTTTGGGATATTATAGTTTGCTAGGTTGTAAGACACTCTGTACAGATTGGTCAAACGCATACTGTGAAATAATTCGCAAAGTAAAATCAGCAGATTTGCAATTTTTAGTCAAGAGATACCTCTCCCCTGAAAATTGCATTGTTACCTGCGTTATTCCTCAAGCGATCGCGTAAATTAGAAGCTGAAGCGCTTTCGTAGTCTTTCCCCAATATTAAAGATGACATAAATTGTCGCCTGTGATACTTGGGGTTTAGGATTATGACGATTGCTATACTATCTTTTAAATATTTTTTTGTAAGTTGGGTAAGAAAGATTTGTCTATAACAATGTCAAAACAAATAAGCGATCGCTTAGTGCTACCAAATGGCATTGTGGTATTGGTAACTGAAAACCCAACGGCTGACATTATTGCGGCACGTTGTTTTTTTGCTGGTGGTGAGCGGATGGAAACTCCTACAAAAGCAGGGTTAACCCATTTAGCAGCATCGTTGATGACACGCGGAACAGCGCAATATTCCTCTCTGGAAATTGCTGAACAGGTGGAGTCGATTGGAGCGTCGTTGGGTACAGAATCCTCAAGTGATTATTTTGTGCTATCCCTCAAAACAATCTCATCTGATTTCCATGACATGTTGCTGCTGGGATCGGAGATTTTGCGATCGCCCAGCTTTCCCGCTAGTGAACTCGATCTCGAAAGACGGCTGACAATTCAATCAATTCGAGCGCAACAAGAGCGTCCGTTTACAATTGCCTACGATCGCTTGCAACGCTTAATGTATGGCGATCATCCCTATGGGTTTTCCAGTCTGGGAACTGAAGAAAGTATTAGCGCGATAACTCGTGATCACTTAATCGAGTTTCATCAACATCAATTTCGCCCTGAGCAAATGGTGGTTAGTATCGCTGGCAAAATTTTACCTAAACAGGCGATCTCCCTTGTCGAAGAAGCATTTGGCGATTGGCGTAGTCCCCATCAACCAACCGTCATTTCTACTTCCACACCTCAGTTTCAACCGCTGTTAGTTACCCATGAGCAAAATACACAACAGGCGATCATCGTGATTGGCTATCCTGCTCCAGCGGTTAGCTCTCCTGACTATGCAGCACTAAAAATTATTTCCACCTATTTAGGCAATGGCTTATCGAGCCGCTTATTTGTCGAGCTACGTGAAAAGCGCGGACTTGCTTACGAAGTTTCGGCATTCTATCCCACACGTTTAGAAACTTCGCAATTTGTTGCTTATATTGGAACTGCTTCTCAAAATACTGGTACTGCTCTAGAAGGTTTGCGCCATGAATGTGAGCGATTAGCAAATGTATCACTCACTGAAGAGGAGCTAAAAATTTGCAAGAGTAAGTTGCTTGGACAATATGCACTTGGCAAGCAAACAAATGGTCAAATTGCTCAAGTGTACGGCTGGTATGAGGTGATGGGTTTAGGTTTAGAGTTTGATCGCCAATTTGTGGAGGCGATCTCAGCCGTGACAGAATCTGATGTGCAAAATGCTGCCCAAAAGTATTTTGGGACTCCTGCGATTTCTGTAGTTGGCTCTGCGGAGGCTTTAAAACAAGTAAGTTAGCATAAAGTACAAAGGGCTTAAAGCACTTTTTCTACTTTATAAGTTTATGAAGCGACCAATTTATCTCGATTGCCATGCTACAACACCCGTCGATGAAAGAGTGTTGGAAGCAATGCTACCTTATTTTCGGGAATCGTTTGGTAATCCTGCTAGTGTTGGGCATCTGTATGGATGGGAAGCGGAATCGGCGGTCAAATTAGCGCGTGAGGCGATCGCTACTGCTATTAATGCTACGCCTGAAGAAATTGTATTTACCAGTGGCGCAACCGAAGCAAATAATCTCGCCATCAAGGGTGTCGCCGAGACTTATCACCAAACAGGGCGACATATTATTACCGTCCAAACTGAACATAGCGCTGTTCTCGATCCTTGTACATATTTGCAATCACTTGGTTTTGAAGTTACTTATTTATCTGTCAAATCCGATGGCTTAATCGATTTAGTAGAACTCGAACAAGCAATTCGCGCCGATACAATTTTAGTTTCGGTAATGACTGCAAATAATGAGATCGGCGTACTTCAACCAATCGCTGAAATCGGTCAAATCTGTCGCGATCGCTCACCACATCAACAAGTTCTATTTCATACAGATGCAGCCCAAGCGATCGGCAAAATCCCGCTTGATGTAATAGCGATGAATATCGATTTAATGTCGCTCACGGCTCACAAAATCTATGGAGCAAAAGGTATTGGCGCTTTGTATGTACGTCGTCGCCACCCAAGAGTCAACCTTGCTCCACAATTACATGGTGGCGGACATGAGCGAGGAATGCGCTCTGGTACTCTTTACACTCCGCAAATTGTTGGCTTTGCGAAAGCTCTAGAAATAGCGATCGCGTCTCAAGTTGAAGAACAGCAACAAGTCTTAACTCTGCGTCAACATCTATGGGAACAATTAAGTAAACTCGATCATATTTCTTTGAATGGACATCCAACTCAACGACTTGCAGGAAATCTCAATGTTAGTTTTCAAGGTATTAACGGACAAGCATTGATCTTAGCTTTGCAGCCGATTGTCGCTGTGTCTTCAGGTTCCGCTTGCTCTTCCGCAAAAACTGCACCATCCCATGTTCTCAAAGCCTTAGGACATTCCCATGAGCTAGCCTATGCTTCTATTCGCTTTGGGATCGGCAGATTTAATACTTTAGAAGAGATTGAGATAGTTGCTAAGCACGTCTTGTCATCGGTGCGATCGCTAACTTAAAAGCGCAAAGATTCATTTAGGTTAGCAATAAAGCCTCAGCTAGTTCTTTATCCATTTGTTCTGCACTAGCGATCGCGTCGGTCATAATTTGACGTGGCGAAAGCCCATTATGGTATGCTGCAAGCCAACGTTGCGCTTCGTTGCCCTGTTCAAGAATCTTTTGCAATGGCGATAAGAAACACCACACACCATTATCTTTAGCACGCGATCGCAATTCTTCGTATTGATCAGAAATCCAAGCCCTTGCCGTAATTTCTTCACCTGTTTGCCAATGGGTCAAAACTGCATCGAGGCTGTTAATTGCTGCCGCAATTTCATTTTGGTCGGCGATCTCTTCGAGTTCGCTAGAACTAAATTTGCTAGCATTAGGAGCCAAAGGATCGAGAGATGAACCAATTCCAGCTTCTAAAAATTGATTTAAGCGCATTTCTAAGAGCGTTGTAATTGCTAATAGTGCGACAGGATCGATGATTAGATCAGAAATTCGCAGTTCTAAACGGTTGAGATTGTAAGGGCGATTATCTCCGTTAGGGCGTACAGACGACCAGAGATGGCGGACGTTTTGCATAGTTCCCAATTGCAATTGTTGTTCTGTCCATTCCACAAAATGGCGATGACTACGAAATAGGGGAACTAATTTAGGTGTTTTTGGAAACATTTTCCAACGGGAAGAATGAAAACCTGTAGCTTTGCCATCAATGAAAGGAGACGCAGCACTAAGAGCAAGGTAAAGAGGCGCTTCCAGTCGAATCAACCGACAGGCGGCGATCAATAATTCTAGATCAGGAATACCGACATTAATGTGAATGCTGGCGGTGACAACATCAGTACCATATGTCTGCTCAATGTATGTGTGATAAGGATTTTGAGGATCAGAACGATAGAAATGCTCGCTGCCACCCAAAGCAAGTGTACTTCCTGGCATCAGAGTGTAATCGCCAAGCGATCGCAAATAGCTGCGTAATTTTTGACGCGGTTCTACCAAAGCCATTAATAAGGGCTCATATTTATGAAAAGGTGGCGTAATGTATTCAACATTGCGGCTGTCTGGTTCGCGCACAAACCCGTTGAGATTGGCAACAATGCGATCGCTAAACCCAACCACATCCCCCGTTGGTGTAGAGGTGTAGATTTCTACTTCAAAGCCTTTTGATAAAAGCACGGGAGATTTCCTTTTGCTATAGTCACGTCTATTAGCCTACCGTGCAATGCGATCGCTTACAGCGCAAAGCACTTAAGTAAAAGTTAAATTTTTGCTAAAAGTGTTGCTAAGTAACACTTTCAATAAAAAACTTTAACAAAAATCTAGCTTTTCATGCGTTCTTTCATATTTTTTGCAGCCAAGGCATAGCCACCATCAGCTCCATCGACAAAATGTACTTGACGACCATCGCGCTCAAATACTAAACAAGTCATCAAAGCTCGATCAGAAACATGAAAGCCGTATACTAAGCGACTTTCTTTAAACTTTTTTTCTAAATAGGTAATTAATTTTTTACGCTGTCCAGTTGTCCCAGAAACAACCATTCGGAGAGCATCATCAAACTTTTTATAATCAGTGGTTTCTAAAACAAGTTGCTTGTAATCTCCCCAATTAAATGTTCCAGTTTTGATGTCAAACTTCATCAAAAACAAACCGACTAGATTGATCAAACGCAATTTCCATACATAAAAAATTTGTTTTAACCAATTTTTCGAGCCTGTAAAAACTCGTGTTTCTGACAGTAAAGTTTTTCCTCGAAAAGAAAGTTGCAAGTTTTCAGATACGACAGGATGACATTCTATACCCTTTCCATAAATGCGCTCAATTTGGCTAATCACCTCTCGATAACACTCGTCTTCTTGACTCTGACTTGGTGCAGTGACATAGACAATCAGACTGAGAATCTCTTCATGGCGAGTAGGAATATCTTGCCAACGACATTCTAATCCTGAAAAATCAGCGATTGAATAAGCGTTAATTGACTTAGGGCTATATAAATTAGTTGTCGCTTTATCTTTCACCAAGCGAGTTGCATAGCTAATTCCGCCACCTATCAAAATTGCTTGATTGTAGTTTTCTGAGATGCAGAGTTTAGCTATTTTAATTTCATAGTTTGAGGTGATTGCTTGGAGTGGAACAAGACCTATGCGTAAGGTGAGATTAAATTCATCTATGGCTAATTTTTGGACTGCGAATAAGGCTTGTTCTGCTTCATAAATAAACTTTGAAGGAATGAGAATAGATGCGCCGTCACCGCCAAATATAAATGGAATCTCTAGATCTCCAACTATATTCAAAATCACAATAATTGAACAAGCTCCTAGAAGGTTGACATCTTTATATCTCCCCTCTTCAATCGCTACTGTGGAATCAACAACATCGGTAATGATTACTAACCAATCATTGGGAATAGAATGAAAATTTTCACTATAGGTAATGTCAGCAAAATTTTGAAGAATCGGTAAATCAGCATAAAAGTTTTCAGAACTTATATGTCGTCTTCGCTGAAAGTTTTGAGTACTCATTGCTGAAAATCTGAATACAAGAAAATATTATTAAATCTTATCAATAAAAAAGAGACACACATAACCGCCAGTTGGCTGTTTTTATGGATCTCTTTTAATTAATCAGTAAATAGCAAGAATTGCTTCGTGCTCCCTTCACATATTGTTCGGTTTTATTCCCATTCAATAGTGCCAGGAGGCTTAGAAGTAATATCTAGCACCACTCTATTTATACCTGCTACTTCGTTGACAATTCGATTGGAAATAGTTTCCAATAACTCATAAGGGACTCTTGCCCAGTCTGCGGTCATGCCATCTTCACTGCTAACTAGACGCAAAACTACAGGATGCGAATAAGTACGCTTATCGCCCATTACACCAACGCTGCGAACTGTAGGTAATAAAACTGCAAATGCTTGCCATAAATTATTGTATTGACCTGCGCGATTGACTTCTTGACGAACGATTAGATCGGCATCGCGTAAAGTATTGAGGCGATCGCTAGTGATTTCACCAATAATCCTAATTGCTAAGCCAGGTCCTGGAAAAGGTTGACGCCTTACAATTTCTTCGGGAAGACCAAGCGCTGTACCGAGCTTACGCACTTCATCTTTAAATAGTTTGCGAAGTGGCTCCACTAAAGTAAAACGGAGATTTTCAGGTAATCCACCGACATTGTGATGGCTCTTGATTTTGACAGCGACGCGCTTACCTGTGACAGGATCGGCATTAGTATCAGCAGATTCGATAACATCTGGATAGAGTGTGCCTTGAGCAAGAAAGTCAAATGGTCCGAGGCGTTGTGATTCTTCTTCAAATACATTAATAAATTCGCCGCCGATTATCTTTCGTTTTTGTTCAGGATCGATAACTCCTTTAACCCTTTCCAAAAAGCGATCGCGAGCATTTACGTATTCGACATTGATATGAAATTGTTCTTCAAAAAGCTTGACTAGGCGTTCTGGTTCTAGCTTCCGCATAAATCCTTGATCAATGAACATACAAGTCAGTTGATCGCCAATCGCTCGATGTAATAAAAAAGCCAGAGTTGAAGAGTCCACTCCCCCTGAAAGTGCGAGTAATACACTCTTCTTACCAACTTGAGCGCGAATTTCACGAATCGAATTTTCGATAAAAGCATCGGTTGTCCAACTTGGCTCGCATTCGCAAATATGATAAACAAAGTTGCGAATCATCGCCATGCCACCAGAGGAATGCACAACTTCAGGATGAAACTGCACACCATACAATTTTTTATGATGATCAGCGATCGCCGCACATGGAGTATTCGCGGTATGCGCTAAAATTTCAAATCCCTTTGGTAAATCAATTACAGAGTCCCCATGACTCATCCACATGGTTATGCCAGTATCTACATTAGTTAGCAAGTCTGTGGGATCATCAATTTGTAATTCGGCTTTGCCATATTCCCCGCGATCCGCACGCTCGACAGTACCACCGAGTTGCTTAGCCATCAGTTGCATTCCGTAGCAAACACCCAAAATCGGAATGCCCAAATTGAAAATATGAGGATCGCACTGAGGCGCACCTTCGTCATAAACAGAATTTGGACCACCCGACAAGATAATGCCTTTGAGATTTAATTTCAGCAAATTTTCGGCTGAGGTATGATAAGGTAAAACTTCAGAATAAACCTGTGTCTCACGTATGCGACGAGCAATTAGCTCAGAGTACTGTGAGCCAAAATCGAGAATAGCAATCATTGAGCGATTAATTCTATTGTCTGTGGTACTTTCAGAACCTTTGCTAACTGAATTTATGTTGGGTGAGCTTATGCCAGAAGAAAGAGCATCTTCAAGATTTAGTAAAGTATTTGATGATGTTGGGGGGGAAGAAACCACAGTAGATACCTCTATCTTAATGAGATAGCATTTAATTGAAATAATTTAAGACTTTTACTAAGCCCATCGCTGCGAAAAAGTAGCTATTCCTACAATGCTAGCAAAACGGTACGTGTTTATGTATAAAAAAGTTGTTAGTGCGATCGCATTGTTGCCATTTTTTATGGTTAGCAACGTTAATTTGACCACAAACCCTGCTAATTCTGCAAATACGATTAGTAATCTATTGATAGCCCCCGCTGAGGCTGTCCAATTGCGCGATGGCAAAACTTATTTTGTGCATTTGCCAACATTTTTGGAAGCTGAAACCACAATAAACCGCATCTATGCTTGGGGCGCTACCTACTACTTTGCGATCGCCTTACCAAAAAACATGGGCGAGCCTCTGCAAAGTCTAGAAATTTTTCAAGCAGAAGGTTTTGACACGGTTGATTTTATTCTCAATGACACAGTTGCCTATTTACAGCCAACCTCAGGCGATCGCATTAATATCTTGAGCAAAACTGAGATTCTGCCAAATCAAGACAAAAGGAAACTTACGGTTACGTTCGATCCGCCGATACCTGCAAATAGTGAAATTAATAGCAAACTGATTGTGGGACTACGCCCAGTTCATAATCCTCGTTACGATGGTGTTTATTTGTTTGGCGTGTCGGCATCTCCTCAAGGCGATCGCCCCAACTCACAATTTCTCGGCTATGGCAGGTTACACTTCTACGATCCTCGCCGTTAAATAATTTTTGAAAGTGATATTGCGTTTTATTTTCAAAAAATGGGTTTTACAGCAGCTATAGATCAAATTCACTATAAGAAGGGTCGCAGGGCGTAGCCCCGCAAAAGGTTTTATATTCCTATTTGTGGCGGGTTTGAACATAAATTGCTGTGTAAAATGGGTTAAGTAAGAAGCCTATGGAATTTCTCAATGACTGATAGTACTGATAGTTTAGTCGTCAAACCAAAAAAATCTGGACTAGCGCCATTGATTCTCACATTAGTAGAATTATTGCGTCAGTTAATGGAAGCGCAAGTGATTCGGCGGATGGATGCTGAGAAGTTAACAGAATCTGAAATCGAGAGAGCAGCCGATAGCTTGCAAGCAATGGAAAAGCAAATTTTTAATCTGTGTGAAGTTTTAGAAATCGATCCTGAAGATCTCAATCTCGATTTAGGTGAATTTGGCAAACTTCTACCTCGACGCGGTGCATATTATCCTGACAAATCATCAAGTGAATCGTCAATCTTGGAATTGCTTGATCGCTTAATCAGTACAGGTATTGTTTTAGAAGGTGATGTGCAGATTGGGCTAGCTAATATTAATCTAATTGACCTCAAACTTAAGCTATTGCTAACTTCTGGGGACAAATCTGCTTCTTAATAATTTTACAGCAGTTATTGATCAAACCTGCCATAAGAAAGGTCGCAGGGCGAAGCCCCGCAATTGGTTTTATATTATTATTTGTGGCAGGTTTGAAAGCAAATCGCTGTATGAATAACCATAGAGGTAGTTTATGAATTGCCTGTACAATCCTTAGAAAGCTCCTTAGAAAAATTCTCTCCTGCAAGTTTTACTGCTTCTTGAACTCGAATTAAGGGAAGATTGCGCGATCGCGCTAGTCTCGCACAGTCCTCATATTCTGGTTGAATAGTACAAAATCCATCGCGCCATGCCATCTTTACTCTTGCTTCACCATATTCTGTAGTAACTTCATGAATTTGGCGATGTAATATTTTGCGCTCTTGCAAACGATATCTAATACCGAGAGTAGTAGTTTCGTGAAAGAGAATTTGTTCGCAAATAGTTTGGCGATCGCAAGGACAAATTACCGTGATTAATGTGCCATTACGAGATTTTTTCATGCCAATCGCCTGAGTATAGACATCCAAAGCGCCATTTTGGAATAGCTGCTCCATTGTATAAGCGATCACTTGAGCGGTCATGTCATCTATTTGCGTTTCTAAGATCACAATTGTTTCGGTGATTATTTCCCTAGTTTGCTGTTTCTCTGAGCTTTTTTTTTACTCTTCCCAACCCACAAACGCAAGGCATTAGGAATTTCTAGCTCTTGAGTACCTGCGCCAAGCCCCACTTTTTTGATTTTCATTAATGGAACTTCACCAAATTTCTCACAGAGTGTAACTGCGATCGCTGCGCCTGTTGGTGTTACTAATTCTTTTCTAATGCCATTATCAAAAGTGGTAACTCCATGCATTTCCCATAACTTTAATGTTGCGGGTGCAGGTACTGGCATCTTGCCATGATCGCATTCTACATAACCTCCCCCAGCAGGCAAAGCCGAGCAGTAGATTTTCTCAACTTTTAGCCAAGCAAACCCTGCACAAGTGCAAACAATATCGACAATCGCATCGATTGCACCAACCTCATGAAAATGTACAGCCTCTGGCGCGATCCCATGTACTGCACCTTCAGCGATCGCTAGTTCTTTAAATGTTGCCAAACTCCAAGACTCGACTTGTGATGGCAATTTCGCATCACAAATAATCTTCTCAATATCAGGCAAGTGGCGATGAACTGGATGTGAATGTGAATGGGAATGAGTTTCGTGGATATGAGAATGTGTTGCATGAGCGTGATCGACATCATGAGAATGCTCAGCCTTGTAATTTGGAAGCTCTTTGCCTTTAGGGTTGAGTATCTCAACATGCATCTTAGTTGCTTCGATACCACACCGATAAACAGATTCTGTCCATAACTTAACTTCGCGATCAAGTCCTAATTTATGAACAATATCGCGCAAATATTCTAAAGGTACACCCGCGCTCACCAGCGCACCTAGACACATATCACCCGCGATTCCTGTTGGACAATCTAAATATGCAATGCTTCCCATAGCTAATTACAGAACTTCCAAAACAGCTTTTATGTGAATCCTAGCATTTTAGGAGAGACGGTGTTTGGTGCTGTTTGCTCTCGCCAAAATATTTCTGGCATTACGATGCCAGCGATCGCGTTTAATTCTTCTTAGGGCTGAACCTGTAAAATTTTGATCCCATATTCCTTCCGTCATATTTGATAATTCTGCCAATTGTGGATCAATATTATGGGGGAAAGGTTGAAAATCAGCTTCTAAAGTTTCTTGAGAAAAACGCTGATTCCAAGGACAAACATCTTGGCAAATGTCACAGCCTGCAACCCAATTTTGTAAATTGTCAGCGATCGCTTCAGGAATTTTTTCAGCTTTATTTTCAATCGTGTGATACGCGATACAACGATTCGCATCCACCATAAAGGGCTGGGCGATCGCTCCCGTTGGACAAGCATCAATACAGCGTCTACAAGTACCACAATGCTCAGTATGAGGTCGATCAGGTTCTAGTTCTAAATTGGTAAGTACTTCCCCCAAAAACAACCAAGAGCCATAGTCGCGACTAATTACATTGCTATGTTTACCAATCCAACCAATTCCTGCTCTCTGAGCAAAAGCTTTTTCCGCGATCGGCCCCGTGTCTACATAAAAACGAGCTTGAATATTTTCTCCTTGATTTTCACTAAGAGATTCTAACCAAGTCGCTAAAGCTTTTAATTTTTTCGTTAAAACTTTGTGATAGTCACGTCCCCAACCATAGCGCGAAATTTTGCCGACATCGCGATCTTCTGAGTGCTGGTGCGGGGTGTAATAATTTAGCGCCACACAGATGACTGACTTCACACCTGCCATAACCTGAGTTATATCTTGCCGCTTAGGATTGGTCATCCAATCCATATCTGCTTGATATCCCAGAGCTAACCAGTCCTGCAAGCGCTCTGCCTCAATCCCAGACTCAGCCTTAGCAATCCCAACCTTGCTAAATCCTAACTCTAAAGCTTTTTCAGCGATCGCTTGTTTGATATCTATCTTAACCACCACCTAACCAACCAAAAAATCCACCTTTTTTTTCATCTTTCGGCTTAGGTGGTGATTTGTCAGTATTTGAGGATATGCCACTCACTTGGTTAATATATTTCAGCGCTAATGGCTCCTGTGGATTTAGTTTTAGAGCTTGCTGAAAACTTACTTTTGACATGCCTACTAATTTTTGATTCATATAAACAAATCCTAACAAAGCATGACATTTACTATTGCTGCAATCAATTTGAATACCGCTACGTAGTTCTTTTAAAGCCGATGTCCATAGCTTTTGACTGATATAGTTTTCAGCCACTAGCATATATTGATTAATCGAGCCATTACTATTACTTGCTTGGCTAGCATTTGTCGCTGAGCCAGTAGAAGCAGCATTTGCCGCATTTGAAGCACTACTTGTACTGCGCGGTGGTACTTGAGACTCACTCCGCATTTGATAACTGCTGCTTGGAGTATTGGGCTGAGTTGAATTTACTTTATTATTAGCTACGCTAGTATTTGGAAAATTAGAAGCGCCATTAGAAAAGGGTTTAGGTGAAATAACACCTGAGCTTCCAGATGACTCTGAAGAATGTCTATATCCTTCTTGAAGTAGTATATGAACTAAATTTAGTTCGCTCAACAAGCCAATTTGATCCAAAGATCCCTCTAGATTATGATACTGAACTTTAGCAATCTCTTGAATTGCTTGTTCATAATTTATGTCTCTAGAAGAAATCAAATATTTTTTGGCAATGTCTGATTGCGGTGCAAATCTCTGATTACGCTTCATCAAGCGTTTGCCAAGCAGTTTTAAAATTGCCGAGTATTCTATGCGTTCTCGTTCTTGAGACAACACATCGTAAGCAGGATTAACCAACTTAGATAAATATTGAGTAGCTACTTGCTTCTCTGTAGGCGTACGTCCATAAATATCAGGGTGTAAACATTTTGCAATCGAAAGGTATCGTTTACGCACATGCGAAGCTTCAGCTGTAAGTGGCAAGCCTAATACAGCATAGTAATCATTAAAATCATAATGACCGATGCCGCGATCTATACGAAATGTTTTTGGATTTTCCACTATTGATCCTCGGCTTTTCGCTGCTTAGATAAAACTTTAAGATTTTATAAAGATTCTAAACTAAATAAGTAATAGTAGCCTACCCATTATGGATATGAGTACGATCGCAACAATGAATTATTTTCTATTGATAAAATATTAAAATTTCAAATACAAAATCAGGAAGGAAGGAGGGGCGATTTACTCTTTTATTTTAGTAATAATTTATGGCTATAAGCTAGCTAAAACTTGTTTAGAAGTTTGAATTTGATCAGTACTAAAGCCTGCTTCGTTGAGAAAGTTTAAAAAATCAGGGCTGCGATATCTCCCATCGACACTGATCGCCTCACGAAATATTTTTTTGGCACTTGTCTTATCTCCTGATGTCCATTGCGCGATCGCCATTGCTACAAAAGGATGCGGGTTACTTGGCTCAAGTTCAACTGCTTTTTGAGCATAGGCGATCGCTAAGTCATATTGTTTTAATCGCTGATAAGCCAGACTGAGATTGTAGTGAGCGATCTCGTTATCAGCCTTGAGAAGCGAAGCCCAGCTATGTAAGACAACAGCTTGAGGTAAATCGCCACGTACTAAGTAAACGATCCCGATCGCATTAAATGCTTGTAATGATGTTGGTGATAAATAAATTGCGTCCCAAAGTGATGCTGCTGCATCGTTATCTTTTTTGGCAAGATGCTGCGTCCAGCCGAGAATAATCCGCCCATCAAGATTACTAGGATCGAGCGTGACTGATTGTTGCAAAGAGGCGATCGCATCATCAAAGCGCTCTTGCTTACGGTAGGTGAGTCCTAATTGTCGATATTCATCAGCTGCGCGTTGATCTCGTGATGAGGTTGACGACTTAGGATTAGCCGCATTCGCGGACGACACTACCATGATGCTAGTAACTAGCATTATTAGATTTAGCAAGCTTGAGATGTTAAAAAATCTTTTCAAAGCAAATCTGATCCTCAAAATGAATAAGATTCGCAAAGCAAACCTTATTTATTTTATTTGCTGGCGGTAAGTTGACGATATGCTCTGGAAACCAATTGATCATTTACAAAGGTGGCGTTCATACTTAAATCGGAACTTGTCCAGCTAACGATCACAGCGCGATCGCCAAACTTGTGATCAATTCCTAAAGGCTTACCTTCGCTCCCTAAGATGCTTGCCACTTGGTCATAACGCATCCCTTTTCCTAGGCAGACATAATTTTTGAGAGAGACCGCAGGATTGCCACATCGGTATTGGACATTCGTCATATTCGTGTCTTGGTGCTGCTTGGGCAAAAGTGCCAAATTAAATGATGGGGCAGAAAGCGACTCGACTAACCAAAATGCAGCAATAAGCATCACTCCCAAAATTAGGACATCTTCAATCACAGCCCGTACTAAGTTACGTTGATGGCGACGCTTGATTTGCTGAGATTTTTCTTTTGTCCAAGCTTCCCAAGGGAAAGTGTCCACCCACTGAATTGTGTCATTAAATTTAGCGATCGCTGTTGTCCGAACTGCATCTAATGCACCTCTAGGATCGCGAATCACAATGCGACTAGTAGTTCTAGCTGATTCTAAGGTCTTTGGATCAACTAACCAGCCACGTATACGGCGAACAAGATTGCTAGCTTTAAATTTGCCTTTAGCAAGGGAATTCTCTTTAGCATTACGAACAGGCGATCTCTGGGTATCGCGAGCAAGAGCATTTTGAGGGAGTGGTGTGGGCGCGGCAATTAATGGAATGTCACGTCCCTGTGCTAAAACTGGCACAGCTTCCCCAATCATATAAAATTCCCATTCAATGCGCTGCACGCCAACTAGTTGCAGACGATTGAAGTATCGGTCAATATTTTGCGTAAATTCGTTGAGGCGATCGCGATCAGAGTTAGAAGCAATCAAGGTAAAAGCAATGGATAGAACTTTCTGCTCAAACTTAAATTCTGTTTGCTCAGCCGCCACTAGATCCATATAATCGGAAGCAAGACTGGTGAGAACGTGTTGTAACTTCTGCCAAGCTTGTCTATCTTCAAGATTCAATCGCACTGCTTTCATGATTTATCCTCATCTTAGACCCTAACTAGGTCTTAGGCTTTGGCAACTTTTTTAGATATTTAGTTGCTTTGTTTGTGACCAGCATGATGTTACCCAAACCCACTAAGTTTTTAACAGGATCATCAAAATTTAGAAAGCAAAGGCGTTGCTTAGCCCCACTTTTACTTTCTGTATGCTTTTTAGAGAGTGGATGAGTACTAGCGAAAAGCGCTACAAGCTAGACAATTTGGGCAAATCAGGAAAAGCTTCAGCGACAGCAGCATAGACAATATGACCATTTTGGATATTTAGACCTTTTGCCAAAGCGCGATCGCGTTCTAAGGCGGCTAAACCAAAATCAGCCAAAGCACAAGTATAGGAAAGAGTGGCATTTACTAGAGCTTGAGTTGCAGTCCAAGGCACGGCTCCTGGCATATTTGGCACACCATAATGCAAAACTCCCTCTTCTTCATAAATAGGCGTTGTGTGCGAAGTGGGACGGACTGTTTCAATACAGCCACCTTGATCGACAGCTACGTCAACAATCACCGAATGCGATCGCATTTGTCGCACCAGTTCTCGTCTAACTAAAGTTGGTGCGCGTTTGCCAGTAACTAACACCGCGCCGATCAACAGATCTGCTGAACTAACAGATTCAGAAATATTGCTTGCATTGCTATACAACAATTGCACCCGTGAACCGAATAAAGCCTCTAATTCGCCAAGTCGTTGAAGATTGACATCTAAAATCGTCACTCTTGCCCCCGAACCGATCGCCATTCTCGCTGCCTCAGTGCCAACTACACCACCACCTAGCACTACTACATGTCCCGATCGCACTCCTGGGATGCCACCTAATAAAACCCCTCGACCACCCTGTTGCTTAGTCAGATAATGCGCTCCAAATTGAACTGACAAACGTCCCGCGATGATGCTCATCGGCACTAGCAAGGGCAATTGACCATTGTCGGATTGCACTGTTTCATAAGCAACGCAATTAGCCCCCGATTTGATTAGTGCCTCAGTCAATTGGCGATCGGCGGCGAGATGTAGATAAGTAAACAATATTAATTGTGAATGCAGCAATTCATATTCACTTGGCAAAGGCTCTTTGACTTTGACTACCATTGCTTGCGCGTAAACTTCTTGAGGAGTTGCAACAATTTTTGCGCCTGCCTTTGTATATTCATCATCGCTAAAGCCTGAACCAATCCCCGCATTTATCTCTACAAAAACTTGATGCGATCGCGCAGTCAATGTTGCGACTGCCGCAGGAGTAAGCCCGACTCGAAACTCTAGATCTTTAATTTCTTTTGGCACGCCAATTTTCATGAATATCTCTTTTAAAAAATTTAAAAACTTGTGGATTGAAGTTGACATCCACCGACACCTCAGACAGTTTAGAACACAGAAAAAAGCCATTCATCGTTTAAGGTGCAGTTGTTAGAGGTTGCTTTTATAAATCGCTAGGATTTAGCTTTTCATATTTCTCAAAAGGTTGATGAATCCAAGGATTATCTGGCAAAAAATCAACATAATAGTCTGGTTTGGCAACTGAGCAGCTTTTGAACCATAAAACAGCTGATCTCACCTCATTAATTTGGTATTCATCATGTTGTTGGAGCAATTCAAGGATATGGGCAAGGGTTACACCTGAATCAACTAGATCATCGACCAATAAAACTCGCTTACCGAGTGTGGCAGTGGTCATAGTGATGCTATGCGCGATCGCTAGGTTTCCACGTTCTTGAAAATCTTTGCCACCATAAGAAGATACCGAGAGAATTGCTAGGGGTTTTTTATATATCCGCGAAAGCACATCGCCAATCCGTAATCCACCTCTAGCAAGACAGAGAATTTGATCAAATTCCCATCCTGACTGATAAATTTGGACTGCCAATTGTTCGATTTTGGCATGATATTCTTCCCACGAAACGTAAAGATCGGGCATAGGGGGCTTGCGTAAAGTAGAGGCAGCGCAAATTGCTGTACCTATCTTATGGTATCAATCAGGATATTCAATTGGACTTGTCGAAAAGTAGGGCTTAGACTAGAGAAAGATAAATGAAGAGATAGGGAGACAAAAACGTGGTAGCT
>JAYVVP010000045.1:0-16623 GCA_043786935.1 Pseudanabaena sp.
TAAATCGGTTGCGCTTATCATCTCGGTATAAAGCATCGAATCTGGAGCATAGCGCCTTACCAACCGCCGAAATACCAAATCTGTCACCCCAGACAAGGGCGATTGCAGTACCCGACTTTTGAGGGTGACATTGCCAATAATTAAAGGTTCGGCGAATTTTTGCTGTAATTTAGATGAGACTAAGGTCATATTCTAAAATTTTGCTTTCTTGGAGCTATATAGAAAGGTATAGTAGTTTTAAACGTTTTGATAGGAGAGCGCATTCTAGGTGCGATTTTCTCAAACTTTAAAATTTATAAATCATTACTCAAAGATGATCGATAGCAATAATTGCTGTCAGTAATCATGAAATTTAAGGAGAAAAAATTTGTCTAAAAAACATCCAGTTATTTCTGTAACAGGTTCGTCTGGAGCTGGTACTAGTACCGTCAAACGAGCTTTTGAACATATCTTTTTGATGGAAAAGATCAAGGCAGCGATCGTTGAAGGTGATAGCTACCACAAGTATAACCGCATAGACATGCGTGCGATGATGAAACAAGCTTCGGCTGAAGGTCGCAACATGAGTCACTTCGGCTTAGAAGCCAACGTGCTAGACAAGCTTGAAGCTCTCTTTTATGAATATGGCGAAACAGGAAATGGTCAAAGACGCTACTATCTGCATAACCAAGATGAAGCTGATCATCACAATCCCCGTTTAGGTGCTGATTGTAAATCAGGGGAGTTCACTCCTTGGGAAGGCATTGAAGATGGCACTGACATGCTTTTTTATGAAGGTTTGCATGGCGGCGTTGTGGCTAAGGATATTGACGTTGCTAAGTATGCCGATCTATTGGTGGGCGTAGTTCCTATTGTCAACTTGGAATGGATTCAAAAAATTCATCGTGATAATGCCGAACGTGGCTACAGTGCTGAAGCGATCGTCGATACGATTTTACGTCGGATGCCTGACTATGTAAATTACATCGCGCCTCAGTTCTCTAACACTCATATCAACTTTCAGCGCGTTCCTACTGTAGACACTTCCAATCCTTTCATCTGCCGTGACATCCCCACTCTTGATGAAAGCTTTGTAATTATCCACACTAATCGCTGCTTCCATGAGAAGTTCCAGATTAATTTCCCATATCTACTTGATATGATTCATGATTCTTTTATGTCTCGTCATACTACTTTGGTTGTGCCTGGTGGGAAGATGGGCTTTGCGATGGAGTTGATTCTTCAACCTCTAATCGATTCGATGTTAATTGAATCAAAAAAACTTCAAGCTTAAGTCATCAGAGAGGGGCGCTTAGCGTCTCTCTCTAAGTGGGTGTGACCAGAATTTGATGTAGAGAATATGATGTAAAAAGGCTAGCTAGACTAACCAAAAAGAGATAGAGAGATTAACACATGAATACATCAATTTACAAGGTTGAAAAATGTAAAATTTAACGGGTAACTGAGTGATATCTTTATGGTGGAGTATTAAAAAACTTTCTTGAATTAAGGATTTGCTTGTATGACGCTCTCTACTCTTTTTCCACAATGTCAAGATTTACAAGCACAAGTTGAAGCTATTTTACAGCTTTTGCAACAGGAACCAAATCTGCGATCGCAACAAGATGGCAGCATCGTTCAGTCTTCACTAAGAAAGGCGATCGCGCCGACATTTGAGATTGTATTTGCGGGAGCCTTTAGCGCGGGCAAATCAATGTTGATTAATGCGCTTTTAGAACGGGAATTGCTCTACAGTGCCGAGGGACACGCAACGGGGACAGAATGCAAAATTGCTTTTGCTAAAACTGGCGAAGAACGAGTTGTGTTGACATTTCTTAATGAAGTAGAAGTACGCGAACAGATCCAAGCGCTTGCTCAGCTAATTGGACAAGTTGCGCCGACAAATATCAATCAAATCGAAGCTCTTAAGCAATTGCAAACCTTGACTCTCGACGTTATCGACCGCGAAGGTGGTAAGAGCAAGTCTAAACGCGCCAAGGATGCTGATGCTTTGAATTTATTGATTGAGGGTTTTATTAATAACCGCGATCGCATTAGTTCGGTTGCTAATGCTACCTATTCAATGGAACAGTTTAATTTTGACAATCTCAAACAAGCCGCAGATTATGCGCGGCGGGGAGCAAACAGCGCCGTTCTTAAGCGAGTAGAATATTACTGTAATCATCCATTGTTAGAAGATGGCAATGTGATTATTGATACTCCTGGGATTGATGCTCCTGTCAAAAAAGATGCAGCTTTAACTTTTGAGAAAATTCAACATCCCGACACCTCGGCAGTAGTGTTCGTTCTCAAAACCGCCGCGACTGGAGAAATGACTTCGGAAGAAACGGAACTTAGCGAAAAGATGCAAAGTAATGCAGGAATTCGCGATCGCGTGTTCTATGTATTCAATCGTATTGATGAGACTTGGACAAACGATCAATTGCGCGATCGCCTGAATCACACAATTTCTAGCCAGTTTCGCAATAGTTCTACTAAAATTTATAAAACTAGCGGATTACTTGGCTTTTATGGCAGTCAAATTAAAAAAACGAGTATCAGCGATCGCTTTGGCTTGGATACTGTATTTGCAGAAAGCGTCAAGAGTGTGGGCGGAGAGGAAAGCACACCACAATTTGTCAATGAATTTAACAGTTATTGTTTAGTTTCTGGCAAGCTTGACATTACTAAGTTCCCCATCCCTTACAGCGTTTTGGAAACTAATGTAAAGAATGAGAAATATGTCCGCTTGCTCAGTAATTCGGGAACGGAACTGATCAATCAACTGATTAAGGATAGCGGCATTGAAGAATTTCGGACTGCGATTACTCGCTATTTGACAACTGAGAAGCGTCCATTACTTTTCGCTGATCTTGCTGACGATCTGCAACCGATTTGTATTGTCCTGCGTCAGTCGTACTTAGAAGCATGGCTTCAACTCGAAAGCCAACCCCGTGATATTGAGGCAATCAAGTCTCAAGAGTTGCAGAAACTCAGTCACGAGCTTAAACAAATTGGCGATCGCTTGCGCGAACATATTGCCCAAGAAGTAAATGTTGCCGTTGCTAGCGATCGCGACGAGTCTTTGGAAGCAGATTACATGAAGCTAAAAACCAAGATGGTAAAGCGTTTAGATGAGCTGATTGTCAGCTTCTCTGTTGCACTTGTACATCAACGCGCTCAAGCAAGTCATCGCCGTAACTCTGTCGTTCCTGTAATGGGGATTTTGACTGAAGGCTTCTATTTCTTGGCAAATGAACTAGAAGATGTTTTGGTGGAATGTTCTAAGGAAATTATTAATAATTTCTTTCAGAATCTGATTGAAAAAATTAAAAAAGCTGACTATTATCGCGAACTCTATCGCTTGCTAGGTAATGATAGTGAGACTGAAATCTATTTGCAAAGTTTGATGGTGAAAGCGTCAGAAGCTTTAGTAAATGAAGCTAAGACTGAATGCGATCGCTATGTGCGCGAACGTCCGACTTTTTATTTAGAAGGTACTACTGGAGTTTTTCAATTGCAACAAACTTTGCAGCAAGCTTGTCGCGGTTATGATTATCAGAGCATGATCGAATCTGAGCCAGCAATTCGTCAGCTTTTGCAGTTAGATTTTGAATTTAAGGTCAAAGAAACAGTGATTCGCACCTTCCGTCAGACGATCAATCAAACTCTTAATACGCATCTACTTGGTGGTGCAGACAAACAAGCAGATAAAATTTTGCAGCAATATGATCGCGCCCGTGAGTATCTCGCTCAAACTCTTGAAAAAGAAGCTCAATTAAAGGTTGATAATAATCGCCGTTTACAAGGTGAAGTCAAGCAAAATATTGATGCTTATAATGGTGCAGTTTCTAATATTAATCAGTGTTTAGAAGCAATGCAATTGTCCCGCAAGAAGTTGCCAATTATCAGCGAATCTGATTTGTCAATTGCAACACCTATATTTGATTTAATTGATATCAATTCCGTTGTTATTGTTGAAACAAATAATCTATCTTTAGAGGAAGAAGTATAATCAAGTTCAATCTGAAATAACTGTTCTTTTAGCATTTTAGAAATTTTAGATTTAGACTTCTTATTCCATCTTAACTAATTAACTATTACAACTCTATGTCTGACAAAACACCGCGTATTATAATCTCAACTCAAGTTAGAGAAAAGGTATTTGAGCGTAACAATCATCAATGTCAAAGCTGCAACAAAATTGACCTTACTGCTAAAAACTTACAAGTTGATCACATTATTGCTCTTGCCCAAGGAGGACCTAATGACATGAGTAATCTACAAACTCTTTGTGCTAAATGTAACCGAGAGAAAAGTGCCAAGCTTGATCCACGCTTTCGGAGATTGTATAGTGATTAGTCAAGGCGGCACTTTGAGCCGCCTTAACTTAAACTGGTTGGAAATAAAACGCAAAGCCTAGAATTGCGTATGTCGCCATTAGCAAAGTTCCTTCCAGCCAATTTGAACGCCCATCAGAGCTAATCGAATTTGCAATCAGAACCGCTACTGCTACCGCCACTAATTCAAAAGGATTAAAATTTAAATCCATTGGCTGACCCATAAACCAACCGATAATTACTAACAAAGGTGCAACAAATAGAGCAATTTGCATACTTGAACCAACAGCAACTGATACCGAAAGTTCCATCTTATTTTTCATTGCTACTGTAATCGCAGTTGTATGTTCTGCCGCATTACCAATAATTGGCAATAGAATTACTCCTGTAAATAGTTGCGTCAATCCTAGCTGTGCTGTTGCCTCTTCTAAGGTTCCAACCAAAAGCTCAGATTCTAAAGCCACTAACAAAGTCACTCCCAATAAAACTGCAATCCATAATTTAAGATTTATTTCTTGAGGATGTCCTCCTGCCGCCTCTGCGTCATCCGCTTCTGACTTTCCAACATCATAGAGATAAGCATGGGTTTTCATCGAGAATAAGAGCGTCAAACAATAGACAATAATCAGCACGATCGCTACTGAAAGCGATAATTTTTGCAATACGTCTTCACTAATACCCGCACTCGTAAAATTAGCAGCCGTCGGTAACAATATTGCAACTACTGCTAAATTCATCACCGATGCATTTAACCTCGCCATCGTTGGCTGAAATTCTTGCTCTTTATAACGTAACCCACCTAAAAACATCGACAAGCCCATTACGAGCAAAAGGTTACCAATAATCGAACCTGTGATGCTGGCTTTTACAACACCTGTGAGTCCTGCATTCAACGCTACGATCGCAATAATTAGCTCAGTGGCATTACCAAAAGTCGCATTTAACAGACCACCCCATGATGAGCCAAGCACTACGGCGATTTCTTCAGTTGCCGTGCTTAACCAAGATGCTAAGGGCAAAATAGCGATCGCAGAAGTTACAAATACAACTGTAGAATTCCATCCAAGTAAGTGACCGATCACGGAAATCGGTACAAACACAAGCAAACCAAAGGAGAAGATTTTCTTAACCATAACTAGCCGTTGTAGTGTCAAAGTTAATATACAGCAATCTTTATGATGGCGCTAAGCAGCAGCCTAGAGATTGCTATAAAATATGGTTCTTAATAAAGGAAATCGTTATGACAGAACTGACCACTGAACAACATCGCGCCAAGATGCAACGCCGCCAAGAAGTGCAGCATCAAAGAGTTGCTGATCGCAATCTAGAAAAAGGTTTGATTATTATTAATACAGGAGACGGTAAAGGTAAAACTACCGCCGCGCTGGGCATGGTTTTGCGATCGCTTGGGCATGGATACAAAGTAGCGATCGTGCAGTTTATTAAGGGCGCGTGGGAGCCTGCGGAAAAGAAAGCATTTGAAATGTGGGGAGATCAACTTGTTTTTCAAGCTCTCGGTGAAGGATTCACATGGGAAACTCAAGACCGCGATCGCGACATTGCCAAAACCAAAGAAGCATGGGAAGTCGGGCTGAGCTATATCAAAAATCCTGAATACAAACTGGTGCTACTTGATGAAGTGAATATTGCACTTAAGTTAGGATATCTTGATGTCGAAACTGTGCTCGCTGGTTTAAAAGAGAAACCTGCTGATTCGCATGTCATTCTCACAGGTCGAGGTGCTCCACCTGAACTAATCGAAGTCGCGGACTTAGTAACCAGAATGGAACTCGTCAAACATCCATTTAGAGAGCAAGGTGTCAAAGCCCAAGCAGGAATAGAGTTTTAGTTTAAGCCGTGCTAAGTACGGATCAAACTAAGTTATAGTTTCTCTAACAAAATCCCGAAACCTAGTTTCAGCAGTAACTTCGTCCTCTTGAGCTTGTTCTAGAAAGATATATAGATATTCTTTTTTTACCCATGCAAAGGTGGGACTGCGATCACATTCCACATAAACATTTTGTTGTAATTGATAAATCTTTAACTCTTTGCCATCGTAGCGCCAAAACTCAGGAACACCCATACTTGCATAGATGCGATTTTTATCAATATCAGTATGTGTAATATCAACCTCAACAACGAGATCAGGTGGCGGATCTTTAGTGAAATCAATTGTTTTACCTGCAACTTTAGACTGATTCTGAATGTAATAAGCACAATCTGGTTCAGCGCCACGATCAAGGTCTTGACGATTGATCGTCGTTGATCGTATAGATTTAAGTCTTAAGCCCATCTCTACCGCCAGAATCCGAATAAACAAACCAATTATTTCACTTGCTGATTCATGACTTTCTAATGGCATTGTAATTTCTAAAGTCCCATGATCGTAAGCTAGGCGACTAGCACGGCTCTGTGGCAAAGCATTAAGGATTTGTTGATAAGCTTGCCAAGTCAGCCCGTTGAGGGTGACTCGTTTTTCCCCTAGATTGTTATCTGGAGTTGGATTGTTAATTTGAGATCGTTGATCTAGTAACGAAACTGGTGTAACCATGAGTGAAACACAGATTTGTATATATGTATTATAAATGAGCCGCAGTGGTTCACGCTCTCCCTCATGTTATGGGTTTAAAATGTCAAAAATTGGTGTCGGTATTATCGGGACAGGCTTCGGGCAACTTATTCATATTCCTGCTCTGCAAATTCATCCTGATACAGAAGTCTTGGCGGTGTACCATCGCGATCGCCTGAAAGCACAACAAATAGCTGATAAGTTCGGCATTCCTCATGCTTGCGATCGCCTAGATGATTTACTCGCAATTAAAGAAGTCCAAGCAGTAACTATCTCCACGCCGCCAAGTTTTCATTATGAACAAGCAAAAGCCGCGATCAATGCAGGTAAGCATATTTTGCTAGAAAAGCCAGTAACTATGAATGCTCAACAAGCGATCGCCCTTTATCAGCTTGCTGAACAGAATCAAGTGATCGCTGCCACCGATTTTGAATTTCGCTGTGTCCCGCACTGGCGATATCTCAAGCATTTACTAGATAACAATCACGTTGGCAAAAAACGCCTAATTGAGATTAATTGGCTAGTCCAAGGTCGAGCTAATCCTCAGCGGATTTGGAATTGGTATAGCCAAAAAGCATATGGCGGCGGTGCACTGGGCGCGATCGGTTCTCATGTATTCGATTATGTACGTTGGCTTTTTGGCGATATTACCAGTCTCTGCGGACAACTTAGCACAGCGATTAGCGATCGCCCCGATGCTAATGGTGTTTTGCGTCTTGTAGATGCTGATGATACTTGCAATATTCTCTTAGAACTCGCAGATGGAACTCCCTGCAATATTTCCCTAAGCACGGTTACTCATCGAGGTCGTGGTCATTGGCTAACGGTCTATGGTGAAAATGGAACTCTCGTACTCGGTAGTGCTAATCAATCTGATTATGTACATGGATTCAGTCTGCGTCAAGGTAAACTTGACCGCGCTGAAATGGAAGTAATGCCAATCCCATCTGAATATGACTTACCAAAGACCTACACTGATGGTCGTCTCGCACCTGTACTCGCAATATGCGATCGCTGGGCAAAGTCAATTCAAACAGGACAACCGATGACACCGAGTCTCTATGAGGGCGCATGGTCACAGATACTTATGGATTTAACTCAAGAATCTCACAATCAAAAGAAATGGCTTGATGTAGCATCATCTTTCTAAATTGAAGCAATTAATAGTTTCATAGAGACTTTGTAGTTATAAACGGCGATCGCTACTTTGGGTGTTGAAAATTTAAGCGATCGCGTTGAGGTTAAGGTTGAGGCTAAGTAATAGGCGATCGCTATAAGTATGCGAGTCAAATCTTTTTAAAAATAATTAATTAAGACATCAGTGCAAAAAAATACTTGAGGCAGACCATAAAACAGCTTGACATTTAAAACATGGTTACGATATGATTGTGTGCTTATGTCTCGAGTCAAATCTGGACATATACTCCGCCCACTAAAACTGCAGTCATTAGTGCATGAACAAATCTACTCTTGTTACTCCTGCCTTCGTTCTACCAGATCTTGTAGAAATCCAGCGGGAGAGTTTTCGATGGTTCCTAGAAGAAGGACTTATTGAAGAGCTTGAGAGTTTCTCACCGATTACTGATTATACAGGCAAGATGGAACTCCATTTTATTGCCAAAGATTATAAACTCAAGCGCCCAAAATATAGTGTTGATGAGTCCAAACGTCGGGATGCCACTTATGCCGTACAGATGTACGTTCCCACGCGACTTATTAATAAAGAGACGGGAGAAATAAAGGAGCAGGAAGTTTTTATTGGCGATCTGCCTTTGATGACAGATCGTGGAACATTTATTATTAACGGGGCTGAGCGAGTCATCGTCAACCAGATCGTCCGTAGCCCTGGAGTTTATTACAAACAAGAAATTGATAAGAATGGACGTCGTACTTACAACGCCAGCCTTATTCCTAACCGAGGTGCATGGTTAAAGTTTGAAACCGATAAGAATGATCTTGTTTGGGTACGTATCGACAAAACTCGCAAACTTTCCGCGCAAGTTCTACTTAAGGCGATCGGGCTGAGCGATGCTGAAATTTTGGATGCGCTCACACATCGTGAGTATTTCCAGAAAACGATTGATAAAGAAGGTCAGTTTGACGAAGACGAAGCACTCAAAGAACTTTATCGTAAGCTCCGTCCAGGGGAGCCACCTACAGAGTCAGGTGGTCGTGAACTTTTGCGATCGCGCTTTTTTGACCCCAAACGTTATGACCTCGGTAAAGTTGGTCGTTACAAGCTCAACAAAAAGCTGCGCTTGAATACCCCCGACACCATGCGGGTATTAACTGAGAAAGATATTCTCACCGCCATCAACTATTTAATTAACCTAAAATTTGACATTGGTGAAATTGACGATATTGACCATTTAGGCAATCGTCGCGTGCGGTCAGTTGGTGAACTACTACAAAACCAAGTTCGGGTTGGACTTAATCGTCTAGAGCGAATAATTCGCGAACGGATGACTGTTTCTGATGTCGATTCACTAACTCCTGCATCTTTAGTTAACCCCAAGCCATTGGTAGCTGCGATCAAAGAGTTTTTTGGTTCCAGTCAACTCTCGCAGTTCATGGATCAAACTAATCCTCTAGCCGAGCTAACCCATAAGCGTCGTCTCAGCGCCCTTGGACCTGGCGGTTTAACCCGTGAGCGTGCGGGTTTCGCGGTACGTGATATTCATCCTAGCCACTATGGTCGGATTTGTCCCATTGAGACTCCAGAAGGACCTAATGCAGGTTTGATCGGTTCATTAGCAACTCATGCTCGTGTTAATCAATACGGCTTCATCGAAACTCCTTACTATGCGGTCGAAAATGGTCGTGTGCGTAAGAACGAAGAACCGATTTACATGACCGCCGATGAAGAAGATGAATTCCGTGTAGCGCCTGGTGACGTAGCAACCAACGATGAAGGTTACATTTTCAGCGAAATTGTGCCGATTCGCTATCGTCAAGAATGGGGTACTGCATCGCCCGAAGAAATCGATTACATGGCTATTTCGCCAGTACAGATTATCTCTGTCGCGACATCCCTAATTCCGTTCCTTGAGCATGATGATGCTAACCGAGCCTTAATGGGATCGAACATGCAACGTCAAGCAGTTCCATTATTGCGTCCTGAACGCCCCCTAGTTGGTACTGGGTTAGAAGCCCAAGCTGCTAGAGACTCAGGAATGGTGATCGTTTCGCGAGTTACGGGTGAAGTATCGTATGTTTCTGCTGATGAAATCCGTGTTAAAGCTGATAACACAGGGCTGGAGAGCATTTACCGTTTGCAAAAGTATCAGCGATCCAACCAAGATACCTGTCTAAATCAACGACCGCTTGTGTGGGTTGGTGATAGCGTAGTTTCTGGACAAGTCCTTGCTGATGGCTCGGCAACCGAAGGCGGTGAAATTGCACTGGGACAAAATATCCTTGTTGCTTATATGCCTTGGGAAGGTTACAACTACGAAGATGCAATCTTGATAAATGAGCGTCTAGTAATTGATGATGTTTATACCTCGATCCACGTTGAGAAATACGAAATCGAAGCCCGTCAAACTAAACTTGGTCCTGAAGAAATTACCCGCGAGATTCCTAACGTAGGTGAAGACTCACTCCGTAACCTCGATGAGCAAGGCATTATTCGTATTGGTGCTTGGGTAAATTCTGGTGAAATCCTAGTTGGTAAAGTCACACCTAAAGGTGAATCTGATCAGCCACCTGAAGAAAAACTCTTAAGAGCGATTTTTGGCGAAAAGGCTCGTGACGTAAGAGATAACTCCTTGCGCGTTCCTAACGGTGAAAAAGGTCGAGTCGTTGATGTGCGCGTATTTACTCGCGAGCAAGGCGATGAGTTGCCTCCAGGCGCAAACATGGTCGTGCGCGTCTACGTTGCTCAAAAGCGCAAGATTCAAGTCGGTGACAAGATGGCTGGTCGTCACGGTAACAAGGGTATTATTTCGCGCATTTTGCCGAAAGAAGATATGCCATTCTTGCCAGACGGTACGCCTCTCGATATCGTGTTAAACCCTCTTGGTGTGCCTTCGCGGATGAACGTTGGTCAAGTATTTGAATGCTTGCTGGGCTGGGCTGCGGAAAATCTGAATGCCCGCTTCAAAATTGTGCCATTTGATGAAATGTATGGTGAAGAGGCTTCGCGAGAGTTAGTTAATGGTCAGCTAGAACATGCTCGTAAACACACTGGCAAAGATTGGATATTCAACGATGAATTTCCAGGCAAATTAACGGTGTATGACGGACGGACAGGTGAGCCATTCGATCAACCTGTGACAGTTGGCAAGGCTTATATGCTGAAGCTAGTTCACTTAGTTGATGACAAGATTCATGCTCGTTCGACTGGTCCTTATTCGCTAGTAACGCAGCAGCCGCTTGGTGGTAAAGCTCAACAGGGCGGTCAGCGATTTGGAGAAATGGAAGTATGGGCGCTCGAAGCTTTCGGTGCTGCTTATATTCTCCAAGAGTTGCTCACAGTCAAGTCGGACGATATGACTGGACGTAACGAAGCACTCAATGCGATCGTTAAAGGGCATGCAATTCCTCGTCCAGGTACTCCCGAATCCTTCAAAGTACTGGTACGTGAGCTTCAATCACTCTGTTTAGATGTGTCAGTTCATAAGCTCTCTGAGGATGGTAGTAACCAAGACACAGAAGTTGATCTGATGGTAGATACTGGTTCACGCCGTACCCCGAATCGTCCAACCTATGAGTCCATCTATCGAGGCGATATCAACTTTGACGAAGACGATGATTAGTTACTAGAAACCGTATTGCTTTTAGGAGAGCAAGGTAATTCAAATCCTTGTCCTCCTAAATTTTTCATCAATAAAGCACTCAATTTATTAGGGACGTTGTAACATATGGCGAAAGTGGAACAGCGATTTGACTATGTCAAGATTGGCTTGGCATCACCTGATCGCATTCGTAAATGGGGCGAACGTGAGTTACCAAATGGTAGTCGGGTTGGTGAAGTCACCAAGCCTGAAACTATTAATTACCGCACCCTCAAGCCAGAAATGGATGGCTTATTTTGTGAGCGCATTTTTGGACCAGCGAAAGACTGGGAATGTCATTGCGGCAAATATAAGCGGGTGCGCCATCGTGGGATTGTTTGCGAACGCTGCGGTGTGGAAGTAACGGAATCGCGAGTACGCCGTCATCGCATGGGCTTTATTAAACTAGCTGCTTCAGTTACCCATGTTTGGTATCTCAAGGGTATTCCTAGTTATATGGCAACCTTGTTAGATATGCCTTTGCGCGATGTCGAACAGATTGTTTATTTTAATGCCTACGTTGTTATTAACCCAGGGATTGAAGCTGAGGTTGATGGAGAAGTTACAGTAGTTAATAGCCGCGAAATTCGTATTCGTGGAATTGATGGCATCGAACGCGCTTATCCGCTTCATCCTAAACATTCGGCGAATGTAGCAGAAGGCAAAACAGTTGAAGCAGGACAGGCGATCGCTAGTGCCTACAGTCTCACTTACAAACAATTACTGTCAGAAGATCAGTGGATCGATCTTGAAGATCAAATCTACGCTGAAGACCCTGTGTTGGATGGAGTAGAGGTTGGCATTGGTGCTGAGGCAATTAAGCAATTATTGCAAAACATTAACCTCGAAAAAGAAGCCGAGCGTCTACGCACAGATATTGAAAATTCTAAAGGTCAAAAACGCGCCAAACTAATCAAACGTTTGCGTGTAGTTGATAACTTTGTGGCAACTGGTTCTAGACCAGATTGGATGGTTTTGGATGTAATCCCTGTGATTCCACCAGATTTGCGTCCAATGGTTCAGCTTGATGGTGGACGCTTTGCCACTAGCGACCTCAATGATTTGTACCGCCGCGTAATTAATCGTAATAACCGTCTGGCGCGGTTGCAAGAAATTCTTGCGCCTGAGATTATTGTGCGTAATGAAAAGCGGATGTTGCAAGAAGCAGTTGATGCGCTGATCGATAACGGTCGTCGTGGTCGAACTGTAGTCGGTGCTAATAACCGTCCGCTCAAGTCTCTATCGGACATTATCGAAGGTAAGCAAGGTCGTTTCCGTCAGAACTTACTTGGTAAGCGGGTTGACTATTCAGGTCGTTCCGTAATCGTCGTTGGACCTAATCTAAAAATTCATCAATGCGGTCTGCCTAAAGAAATGGCGATCGAATTGTTTCAGCCCTTTGTGATCCATCGCCTGATCAAAACAGGTTTGGTAAATAACATCAAAGCTGCCAAGAAACTAATTCAGCGCAACGATCCCGCTATTTGGGATGTTTTAGAAGATGTAATTCGCGATCATCCTGTGATGCTAAACCGCGCTCCTACGCTGCACCGACTTGGGATTCAAGCATTTGAGCCATTGTTAGTGAGTGGTCGGGCAATCCAACTGCATCCGCTTGTATGTCCTGCGTTTAACGCTGACTTCGACGGTGACCAAATGGCGGTTCACGTTCCTCTATCGATTGAGGCTCAAGCAGAAGCACGATTGTTAATGCTTGCTTCTAACAACATTTTGTCGCCTGCAACAGGTCGTCCAATTGTGACACCTAGCCAAGATATGGTTTTGGGATGTTACTACCTTACGACCGAAAATCCTTACAAACAGAAAGGAGTGGGACGTTACTTTGCTAATTTCAGCGATATCGTCATGGCATATGAACAAGGTGAAATTGATATTCACGCCTATGTTTGGGTGCGATTTGAAGGAGTGCTGGAAGGTCAAGGCGAAGAAAACGAAAACGAAGAGCCTAAAGTCACGGTTTTAGAAGATGGAACCAAGGTGAAGGAATTTGACTTCCGCCGTATTCGTGAAGATGCTGAAGGTGAATTGATTTCTCAATACATTAAAACTACTCCAGGTCGCGTGATTTTCAATCAAGCGATTTATACATCTCTGGCTAGCTAAGTGATAGTAATGGTGGCGTTTTGCGATGCCACTACTATTTCTAGAATTTGGATTAATTACTCATAAAGATTATTTAATAGCTTAATACTATGGCAGATTTCACGATTAGCAGCACGGATTCGCCTGAAGATAAAAAGCCTCAACGCTTTATCAATCGTACGATTGACAAGGGGCAGTTGAAGAAGCTAATTGCATGGGCTTTTACAAATTATGGGACAACTAGCGCGGCTAATGTTGCCGACCAATTAAAGGCGCTAGGATTTCGCTACGCTACTCAGGCGGGCGTATCGATCAGTATTGAGGATTTGCAAGTTCCTGCCAGTAAAAAGGCTTTGTTAGCGGCGGCGGAACTGGAAATCGAAGAAACTGCGAGCCGTTATATAAGAGGTGAAATTACTGAAGTAGAACGTTTCCAAAAAGTGATTGATACATGGAACGTTGCCAACGAGAACCTCAAAGATGAAGTGGTGAAAAACTTCCGTAGCAATAATCCGCTTAACTCTGTCTATATGATGGCGTTTTCTGGTGCTCGTGGGAATATCTCACAGGTGCGCCAATTAGTAGGTATGCGTGGCTTGATGGCTGATCCGCAAGGGGAAATCATCGATTTACCGATTAAGACTAACTTCCGTGAAGGGCTAACGGTTACTGAGTATATTATTTCGTCTTATGGTGCACGTAAAGGACTTGTAGATACGGCATTACGAACGGCTGACTCTGGATATCTAACCCGTCGTCTAGTGGATGTATCGCAAGATGTAATCGTGCGCGAAAATGATTGTGGTACGACTAAAGGAATTCGTCTTAAGGCGATGAAAGATGGTGAAAAGACTCTGATTAAGCTGTCTGACCGCCTCTTTGGTCGAGTAGCAGCCGAGGATATTGTCGATCCGAAAACAGGTGAAGTGATTGTTTTTCAGAACCAAGAAATTTCTGAACACTTGTCTTTAGCAGCCGCTAAGTCTGGTGTCGAAGAAGTTTGTGTGCGTTCTGCTTTTACTTGTGAGTCTACTCGTGCAGTTTGCCAGATGTGCTATGGCTGGAGCTTAGCGCACTTAGAGTTAGTAAACATTGGCGAAGCGGTGGGAATTATCGCAGCCCAGTCTATTGGGGAGCCAGGTACACAGCTTACCATGCGGACTTTCCATACGGGTGGAGTATTTACTGGGGAAGTTGCCGAGCAGCAACGCGCTCCTCACGAGGGCACCGTGAAATATAGTAAGAAGCTAAAGGTTCGCCCCATGCGTACTCGGCATGGTGAAGATGCGTTCATTGTCGAATCAAACGGTGATTTTACGCTTGAAAGTTCTGAAGGTAAAAAAAGTTATGCAATCACTCAAGGTTCGACATTATTGGTGCGCGATGGACAGAAAGTAACTTCAAATCAGTTGATGGCTGAGGTATCTATAACAGGTAAAACTTCTCGCAAAACAACTGAGAAAGCGACTAAAGCGCTGAATACTGGTTTGGCAGGTGAGGTATTATTCTCGGATCTGGCGATTGAAGAGAAAAAAGATCGTCAGGGTAATACTAGTTATGTTGCTCGTGGTGAAAAAGGTCGGGTTTGGGTGCTAGCTGGCGAAGTTTACAACCTTCCGCCTGGTGCAGAACCAACTGTCAAGAATGAAACTCAGGTACACGAAGGCGATGTGCTTGCGGAAACTCGTTTGATCACTGAACATGGTGGAGTGGTGCGTCTTAATGAAGAAGATAGTCGTCATAGCCGTGAAGTGGAAATCATTACCGCTTCGGTAGTACTCGATCAGGCGATCGTTAAGGAAGAGAGCTATCAAGGACGTGAACATTACATTCTGGAAACGCAAGGTGGTCAGAGCTTCTCGCTAAAGGCTTCGCCTGGAAGTAAGTTAATTAACAATCAAGTTGTTGCGGAACTAATTGATGATACTTACCAAACTAAGAGTGGCGGGATCATTAAGTTTGCAGGTGTAGAAGTTGCTAAGCGTAGCAAGGGTAAGCAAGGTTATGAAGTAGTCAAGGGCGGAACGTTGCTCTGGATTCCTGAAGAAACCCATGAAGTAAACAAGGATGCTTCATTGTTGATGGTGGAAGAGAATCAGTTCATTGAGGCTGGTACAGAAGTCGTCAAGGACATCTTTAGCCAAACCGCAGGTGTAGTTGAAGTCTTCCAAAAGAATGACATTCTTCGGGAAATTGTCATCAAACCAGGTGATTTACACTTGGTCGATGATCCTCAAACTGCTATCCAAAAAAATGGAACCTTGGCTTATCCTGGTACCGAAATCATGCCAGGGTTAAGCTCTCCAGAACTGCGCTATATCGAGTATTTTGATTCAACTGAAGGTCCAGCTTTACTGTTGCGCCCTGTGGAAGAATATCAAGTTCCTGATGTACCAACGGTTCCTAGCCAAGAGTCAGTTAACCAAGAAGGTCGCTCTATTGGTTTACGGGCGGTTCAGCGTATTCCTTATAAGGATGGCGATCGCGTTAAGGCGATCGATAGCGTTGAGCTACTCAAAACTCAGTTATTGCTGGAAGTTGATACCGATGCACCTCAATTGGCGGCGGACATTGAGTTTATCCCAAATGATCGAGATGCAGGTAGTTTGCGTTTGCAATTGGTAATTTTGGAATCTCTAGTAATTCGTCAAGATAATACTGGGGATCCCGCTCATAGCAATTCGCGTACTCGTTTGTTGGTAAATGATGGCGATCGCATTGAGCCTGGTTCAGTCGTAGCACGGACAGAGATTCTTTGTAAGCGTCCAGGACAGATTAGAGGCATTCGTAAAGGCTCAGAAGTTGTCCGCCGCTTGCTGGTTGTGACCGAAGCAGATTGCATCATTAGTGACTGTCC
>JAYVVP010000046.1:0-2164 GCA_043786935.1 Pseudanabaena sp.
TTCGATCGCAGAGATACACCGCCGAAAAATGCCGCGCTAGGTATAGCTTAATTGGTCGATACAAAAGCTCAAAAACGATCAACCTAGTATGTGGCGTTAGTGTATCGGAAGTAAGCAAAAGTGGCGATCACTCTGCCACCTCTGCCACACCAAACAAAACTTCTCCTAGCAACAGTTTCAACTATGGCAAAACACAAAATTGGTATTGTCACAGGTATATTCTAATCTCCACCTCTACCAGAATTTAGAAACGAGACAGTTTACGATCAGCTTTAAGTTTCTTGCTCATTTGCCAAGCTGCAATACCTCCAACCAATGTGCCGATCGTCGTAAAAGGTTCGGGAACTTCTTGGATTGACCCACAATTTGTAGAAATGTTATTGGTGTCTAACGTTACTGCGCCATTTTGCGCCAAGGCTCTACCACACTGAATATTTGCATTAGCATTCAAGGTGATACTCCTATTAGCAAGAATATTTCCTTGAAATTGAGTGCCAGCACCAAGAGTCGCAGAATTGCCAACTTGAAAGAATACGTTTGAATAGTCACTGCCATCATTTGTGACCACGGATGAGTTGCTTGCAGTCGTCAAAGCACTTCCGATCTGGAAAACAAAGAGCGCGTTAGGATCGCCTAAACTATCGAGCTTGAGCGTTCCCGTCAACTGAGCCGACGATAAAAAAGAATAAACGCCAGGTGTGAGCGTTAGTCCGCCGAGATCCTGACCAGTCAAGTCCAGAGTGGAAGCCAAACCTGCGAGGTAGTTGTACATAACTTGGTTATCTGCCTGAGCTTGAATGGCGACCGCATCAGCTACGTGGATCGTTCCAGGTAGAACCACAAGCCCTGGAGGAAAGCCAGTGACCACTGATCCTGGATTAACGCCCAAATCTCCGGTAATAATCGATAAACCTGTATTTATAACCGTAGAGCCACCTAAGACTGCAAAATTACTGGCAGTTTCCAAGGACATAGAAACAGCTTGAGCCGAACTTGCCCCAATTAAACTAAGTCCTACAATTGACCCAATGAAAGCGATCTGAAATTTTATGGCATGGGACGTTATAAAATCTTGCAATGTATTCTTTAAGAAAATATGATTCATATATTTTGATACCCAGAAGACAATCAAATTTGACCTCTCTACCAATGTGCCCAAATTAGTAGCAGAAATCGTATTTCCAGTGCCTAATCTACAAAATTATGGGACAATTAGCCCTATGCAAATCGTCAACATAGTGCATAGGTATTTTTAATTGGAAACATTAAATAATTGCCTTAGCTCAAAGCTACCTATACCAATAAATTTAAAATTCAGTCTTCTCAAAATGACTCAATCGCATTTTCAGACTGTATATTCCTTGCTGATAAAAGAATACGGGGTTCTAACTCTTAACTATGGTTAGTCTAATTAGCTTATTTCTAACATATTAATTTACAGGAAGCACTTACTAAAGTTATTAGTAGGTGTAAAAACATCAAACTAGGTTAATAGGTCTGCTTAGTTGCCGCGCTATATATTTTTCGGCGTGTGTCTTGTTTCCTCGATCGCAGAGATACACCGCCGAAAAATGCCGCGCTAGTCTTTTACTACATATCTCTGACAATCCCTCTGCCACATTACAAACACATGTCCTAAAGTTTCTTCTTCTTCATCACCTTTACCTATTAAATCTTCTGACTCATTCTCTAATTCACGAAAATATGACTTTAAAATTCCACCTGTAGAAATTGCTCGCGTACCCTTTAACTGTTCTGTTAACTCAAGCGTCCATTCTGGATCTCTAGTTAAATCTGACTCTTTAACCTGATACTTTATTGTTTCACATAACATCCTAGTTAAATTTTTTATACCGTCCAAGCGTTCTTTAGAATGCTTAAAAGTTGTTATGTCAATTTGAGAACGATAATCAAGCCGTGCAGACTTTTCCCACATAGATCGCCACTTCTCAAGAGATAAATAATTGGCACCAAAATAGCTAGGTTTGACAGTCATCAAAACATGAAAATGCGGATGCGCATAACCATTAGTAGTTTTAGAATGAGTTACTTCTACACACTTTATCCAACCTTCTGCTGGAAAGTCTTTTAATTTAGATAATCGTTTAAAACTTTCGTTTAAGTGCTTTAACTCTATTCTTAGCTCCGAGGCTGGAACGTGCTT
>JAYVVP010000047.1:0-16609 GCA_043786935.1 Pseudanabaena sp.
CTTATAGGAAAAGATGGAAATTCCCGATACTTCCTCAAGCTTACCCCTGAAGACAGGTTATGATAGCCAACCTGTCTTCAAATTAAAAAACTTGTCCTAAAAGTTGAGATCGCTCTATGTATAGCGAGACTTGACTAGCTACTGCCCGCAATAATTTTTCATCTAGGTCTGAATAAGCAAATGTTACTTCTTGCACATTTTCCACTGTAATTAAAATATCTTTAACTTTACGATTTATTAATTGAAAAACGCCAATCGTCCTTTTTTGTGAGTCAAACATGGGAACTGCTAAAACAGAACGAGTGTGGTATTCAATATCGTAATCAAAGGTCTTGTGATGGCGATACTTAGCATCATTAGGTAAATTATGAGCATCGGATAAATTAAGCGTTTCGCCAGTCAAGGCTACATAGCCAACGATACTATCTTGATTTAGTGGCACAGCAAAATTTACTAAAGAGCGATCGGGCTGTGAGTCATTTTGAGATACTTCAAAGCAAACTGTATGCACTGGTGTAGAGCGATCAATTAGATAAATACTACCTGCATCACTCATAGTCATACTCCGAGTTGTCACTAGTGTCGACTCTAAGAAAGCTGGTAAGTCATTATTACTGGACAAGTCTGTTGATAAAACAAGCAAATGATCAAGCAAATATTTGTAGTAATGCAATTGCTCTAATAGCTGAAGATTTGCATGAGATGGATCTTTAGATGTTTCTGTTTGCCGACCTAAATCAGGAGTCATGAGTGTAGCCAATATCTTTATAACGTCCTGCTCAGCCCAATTTAGTGATTAGTTTTAGCAGCACAGTCTATGCGAATAATACTAGCAAAATCATACAAAAAAATATTAAACCTAGAAAATAGAGAAGTTACTAAACGGTCTCTCTATTTTCTAAGTTTTATTCGTCTACATCTTCATCAAATTCCAGATCATCAATTGGGTAGACATCTGGCCAAGCTGATGCGCCATGTTCGTATACATCAATGCCAATGCGATCAGCTTCAGGATTGACTCGTAACATGCCGAATGCTTTGAGTGATCCAAACATGAGAAAGGCAAAACAAACTGTAAAAACAACAATCGCAGCAACACCGCCAAGTTGTATTCCCAGCACATCAAATCCGCCACCTAAGAATAGCCCCGCTTTTTTATTGATAGTCAGAGCAGGATGTCCAAATAATCCTACAGCGATCGTTCCCATCATGCCGCAGGAACCATGCACAGCAAATGCGCCAATAGGATCGTCAATTTCAAACCATTCAATAATGTCTACCACAACGAGTACAAGTACACCCGCCACCGCTCCGATTAAAGCGGCTGCCCAAGGCATCACATAAGCACAACCTGCTGTAATCGCCACCAATCCTGCCAACGAACCATTGAGACCGCAAAATAAATGCCACTGACGAAACCGAAAGTAAATATAAATAAATGCTGACATCATTCCCATCGAAGCGGATATGGTTGTGTTAACAACAACTAAGCTAATTAGTCCAGGATTACTCAGGCTCAGCGCTGAGCCGCTATTGAAGCCATACCAACCAAACCATAAAATCATCGTGCCAATTGTGGCATATCCAAGGTTATGGGCTGGAGGCATTTGTCCCCATACGCGATCAGGGCGTGGACCAAGTAAGTAAGCGCCAACTAACGATGTCCAACCGCCAACAGTATGCACAACTGAACTACCTGCAAAATCGTGATAACTTAGCTTGTTAAGCCAGCCACCATTATTCCAAGCCCAATGCACCACAATTGGATACATAACAGCACCCATGATGGCAGTGTATATCAAATCCCCCTTAAAGTCAGTACGTTCAGCCATTGAGCCAGTTACAATCGTACTAGAGGCTGCTGCGAAAGCGAATTGAAAAAAGAAAAGGGTCAGAGTATGTATTGAAGAGGTAGAACTAACTGAATCAAAACCATATTCGAGTAAACCATCTTTCAGAATAAAGGCATTATTTAAAAAGAATCCATCCACTCCCCAAAATCCATTGTTGGTGGTTCCAAAAGCGATCGCAAAGCCCGTTGCCCACCAAGTTAAAAGTGTTACTGCAGAATCCACAAAACTGATGGCAAGAATATTCACAACTCCTGTTTGCCTCACTAGACCTGCTTCTAGCATGGCAAAACCACATTGCATAAAAAACACTAAAAAACCCGTCATTAGCACCCAACTAGTATCAACCGATAATCGCAGTTCGGTTGTAGTTTTGGTCAAAGATTCGAGTGTACCTGTCTCAACTGCGTGAGCAATCGTTGGCGTAAATGCGGCAAATATCGCTGCCCCGATCGCGATTGCCAAAAAACGCGCAAAATGATTCTTTTTTTTAGTGGCTTCTGCCATAACTATGTTCATATACTGCTGACCCCAAACTTTAGATTGCTAGAGAAATAGAAATAAAATAAAATAAGACTCAATAGTAAATTTGACGTAAACGCTGCCCTAACTTCTTATACGTTTAAGGTCAACCTACAAGAGTGTCGATTAGTACAGCAAATATTGTAGTTTTCAAGTTTTTCACGGTAAATTGAAAATAGAAGAATTTATATTCAAGATGAGTTAGTAGTTTTGATGGCTAATGTGATCGATGTCACAGTAGAAGTGTTTAACGATCACAATATTAGAGTGAGTTTCGTCACTGCTCAAAAAAAAAAAAAGATAGATACTCTGATTACTAGCGACGTATCTACATAAATTCCATCCGCAAGAATGCCTCCTGCGGGTTTTTTCTTGTGAAAATCGAGATGTTAAAGGTAGACATCTGCGCCGCTTTTACTTTCCTAGTTTTATGCTGCAATTCATTACAATGTATAAAGTAATTAATTCAGAGAATTATGTATTTAACTTGGCTAGATAGTAATTCATGGCTAATTGAGATTGCCGAGCAGCGGATATTGCTCGATCCTTGGTTAGTTGGTTCGCTGATGTTTGGTAAGGCTGCATGGTTTTTTAAATCTGAACGGCTTATTTCCAGAGAGATTCCTCAAAATATTGATTTGATCTTGCTGTCTCAGGGATTGCCAGATCACGCGCATCCACCGACACTCAAGCAACTTGATCACAAAATCCCTGTAGTCGGTTCGCCCAGTGCGGCTAAGTTAGTTAAAAAACTTGGTTACACCAAAGTTACTTCTCTCGCTCACGGCGAAGTATTTAGCATTCCCAATCTATTAGAAATTAGAGCTGTCTTAGGTTCACCTACTGGACCAACTACGATTGAGAATGGTTATATATTAAAGGATTTAGTAAAAGGAACTTCTATCTATTACGAACCTCATGGCTATCATGCAGCCGCGATTCAAGAATTTGCACCTGTGGATGTAGTGATTACACCAACTATCGATTTAAAACTACCTATTGTTGGCAAAGTAATTAATGGTCAGCAGGGCGCTTTACAATTAGTTCAGTGGCTAAAACCTCAAGTAATCTTACCAACGGCAGCAGGCGGAGACTTGGCTTATAGTGGTCTTTTACAAAATATTCTTAAGACAGAAGGAACGGTTGATTCATTGCGATCGCTATTTACAGCAAATGATATCTCAACTCAAATAATTGAGCCTAAACCTTGGGAGCGCTTTGAAGTCAATCTTCAGAAACTAGCGATTAGCAACTAACTTTATGAGAACCATTAAGCGTATTCTCTAGCTTATAAAATTTTAACCGCAGCTAAATCTGTTAGTTCTAATATTGTCGATGAGTTTGTATTTAAGTTTGTATTTAACTTATTATCAAGCAACATATAAGTATCCATTTCACCTCTGCCTTTGATAAACACTTTACCGCGATACCAAAAAGCGTATTTATCATTGAGTAATTCATAAGTTGCCTTAGTGACTTGAATGCCTCCCGCTAAGCCATGAGATTCCATCCGACTAGCGATATTGACTGCATCGCCCCAGAGATCGTAAATAAACTTACGAATACCAATTACTCCTGCCACCACTGCGCCTGTATTAATTCCAATTCGCAACCGAAAAGTAGTATTATCGCCGCGTTTAAAATTAGCAATTTCTCTTTGCATTGCTAGCGCCATTTCCGCGATTGCTTCAGCATGATCATCTCGAGGTGTTGGCAGTCCCCCCACTACCATATAAGAATCACCAATTGTTTTGATTTTCTCTAATCCCAACTGATCGGCAAGCACATCAAAAGAAGAAAAGATTTCGTTGAGAATATTAACCAGTTCGCTGGGAGAAACACTAGTTGAGAGAGATGTAAAGTCTACAATATCAGCAAACAAAATTGTCACATTATCTGATCTAGAGGCGATCGTGTTATTTCCCAGCTTTAACTGATCGACAATCGCTTTGGGCAAGATATTTAGTAATAGATTTTCAGACTTTTCTTGCTCAGCTCGGAGAGATTCTTCAATTTCTTTTTGATGACTGATATCAATAATTACCCCATCCCAAACTGTATCGCCATTCTCATGACGATGGGGCTGAGAGATGATTCGTACCCATTTAACTTTCTTAAATAAATTAGAGACACGATATTCATGCTCAAAGGACACCAGGGCTTCACCAGACCTTCGCACGATCTCATTGAGTTCTGTCCGATCTTCAGGATGAGCCATATCAAAAACCCATTCTAAATTCTCAGAAAACTCATCCACAGACAATCCAAAAATTTCTTGAGTGCGCGGGCTGATATAAGGCATGGAAACTTCACGATTGGGATGCAAAATCGCCCGATATACTACTCCCGGAACATTAGCTGCGATCGCGGAAAGGCGTTGCTGACTTTCTCGTAAAAGTATTTCCGCTTGTTGGCGTTCCGATGCTTCATTTTGGAGTTTTTTGATTGTTTTTTGTAACTGGATAGTACGACTTTCAATTCGTTGCTCTAATAAGTCATTTGCCTCACGCAAAGCTCCTTCCACATTTAATAAATCAGCCTGTGCTTTAAGCAACCGCTGATTTGCTTTAAATAGCTTAGACATAGCAGCGCGAGTTATTTCAGGAGCCAGTTGGTTACGCCCTTTGCCCCTCCCACGTAACAACAATTGAGAAATTGTCGTTTCTAGTTCTTGAGAGTCTTTATCTAGTTGCCAATTTTGATGAATGCCTTGAGTAATTTCTGCAAGTATTTCTGTCACTACTATGGATGTATTTAGATTTAATTCCTCTACTCCTAACCAAGGCATTGGTTTTATAGGATCAACTGTGTCGTAAACGATTTCAAATTTCCCTGTCGATGTCACTTCGGCAACCCGACAAGCTGTCCAAATGTGATGGTTCGGTTCGACCACAATTTTACCAGCAGGTGCTAAAAAACTTCGATTATAGATAGATTGTCTTACAGGCAGCACCTCAAACGTTTGAGCCGCTTCGACAGCGAGTTTCCACAAAAATACTTGAGTATAGGCAGATTGCATTACCGCATTTACAACTAGAGCTTGTCCCTTATTAACTCCAAACCAAACTTTGGCTTTACGCAAAAAATCTTGATTTTGGGCATTATCTAAGCTTTGAAAATAATTTGCACAAGCAAGATGTCCTGCAATCAATGATGGAGAAATGCTTTGATTAAGTTGCCACAATTCCAAATCTGTTAAGCGCAGTGATAACACAGGAATATCTTTGGCTATAATACCTGCTGCTGCATACTGCTGTAAAAAGGCGACTGAGTTCTCAGGAGATAATGTACTAATTACAATGTCAGGGGAAATATTTTTAATTTTGTTAGTAGTGTCCTCATAGTTGAACCGATCACGAGGCATACAATCTTCATACAGTAACAAGCTATTTTGTTGCTTGAGTTGAGCGCGAATAATTTTGTTAACAGTATTTGAATAAATACCATCTGTCCCGATTAAGTAGATACGATCGCCTCTATTTTGTGACAACCATCTAATCGCAGGCTGGACAACTTGATTAGGACAAGCCCCTGTATAAAATACATTCTTAGAAGATTCTAATCCTTCGTAATAATAGGGATACCAGAGTTGAGCTTGATATTTTTCGAGAATGGGAATAATACTTTTGCGAGACGAAGATGAAACACATCCAAATAAGTTACTGATTTCCAATTCAGAAAGTAAATGTTGTGCTTGTGCAGCAATATTGCGCTCCTGAGAAGTGATATCGACTACGATTGGCTCGATTGTTTTACCGAGTATTCCTCCCGATTGATTGATTTCAGTGATCGCCATCAATGTTGCATCTTTTACTAGCACTTCTCTAATTCCTAAGTAACCACTTAGAAGATGCATAATTCCCACGCGGATGACATTAGCCCTATGATTAATTGCGGTGTTTAAGGACTTAGTCTTTTGATCGCCGCCTAAATGCAAAATCCGATTGCGATCGCTTGACTCGACAGTTTGCTTGAGCATTAACAAAAATTGCAAGATCGCCGTTTTCCCAGAACTATTCGTGCCAAAAAAGCCAGTTAAAGGAGCCATCCGAAACTCTCCTGTATCTGCCCATGACTTAAAATTCTGGATTCGTAATTGTGTAAACATAATTAATCCTATGAACTAAAGCTTATTGGTTTTGTCTGCTTAGCGCGATCGCTAACCTTGCTTAAATGAACGAATAACTAGCTAAACGCATTCATGGTTATTGTACTTTCCATAAGCTAAAGAATAATTGAGAAATGTTTGGGACTGTTTGGATAATTAGTCTAAAAACTCAAAGCTATCTAAATTTGTTGCATTTGTTATAACAATTGCTTTCGATAATTTATGCCAAGCCGATCCTAGCCTTATTAGAAAAAAAATTGCAAACTTGACAAAGTCTGGTAATGTTTTATTTGTAAAAATACCTCGGTATTCTGGGTGAGGTTGTCTGTGAGTGAATTGAACCGTAAAGCAGCACTTCGAGAGGTTGCGGTTAGCGCCTTATCCATTAATAATGACGATGACCTTGATGCGCTCTTGAGGGGCGAGATGTTAGAGGAAAAAGCGATCGCAAAAATTACTAATATGTTGTTAAATAATCTAGATGATGTAGATGCCTTCGCTGTTGATGCATTTTCTGATGATTGGCTCCCAGAGAGTCCTCAGACTAATAATGCCGAAGTAACTGAATTGACCGTCGAGCGCGATCGCCTTCATAAAGAGTTAGAAGTATTACGATCGCAACATCAATTTGAATGTGAATATGTCGATCAACTAGAGCAAGAAATTATTAGTATTGGCAATGATCGCGATCGTCAAGTTGCAGAACTCACAGTCCAACTAGAACAAATTCAACATAAAGCTCTTGAGCCGCAAACTCAGCAGACCCATGCACCAATCTCAGATGATCGAGACTTAAGCGATCGCCTAGCGATACATGTTATGCAATTAGAAGAAGAATTTCAACACCGTTTGGCAATCTCGCTAGAAATTGCATCGCAGAAATTTACCCAGCAATATGTTCAAGAAATCAATGAAAAAAATGAGTTGATTAGTCATCTTCAATGTCAGAATACAGCGCTAGAAATTTCGCAACAAACTTTGACTAAGGAACTTGATGTAACTCACGGCTTACTCAAAGAATCTACTAAAACTATTGAAACTGCCCAAACCAAGTTGTTAGAAATAACCACTCAACGCGATCAATTTGAAGAAGAACTAATTCAACATCTCTCCAATCAAGCAAAACTACATCAATCTTTGCGTGGTCTAGAGAATGAATATGTTAGCGATCTGACTGGAGTGCAAGACTTAGAACAGCAAATCGAAGATTTACAAGAACAAGTTCTGCGGCAAGCTTCAAAGGCTGCTGAATATGAAGCAGCAATCCAACATTGGAAAGAGCAATCAGTACGCCATCAGCATCATGCTTTGCAACTCAGTGCCGCTTTAGATCGCCTGCTCAACGAAAAACCAGTCAGACACTTAAATCAACCTATATCTACGACTCAATCCAGTGATGCTTTCTCTGTTGATCCTGAATATTTATCAGAGCGATCGCTACAATCACAACCAGTGCGATCGGTGCGTCCAAACTCAAAAGTAGATTTGCCTGCCTTTTTAGTTAGGCTTCGTTAACTATACTTAAGCTTCAAAAGAAGATGCGGTAATTTGCGCCGTCTCTCTTTTTGGGGTTTAAGTAGCTAGGCAAAATTAATTACATAACTTGAACCAAAGTCTCGAAAAATTTTTTCAACATAAGAGACTAAACCTTCCCGATTAGATCGGATGTAGTGATTTTTAAAATCTTTCCATTAGTATGGTCGTATGTGAATAATTCTGCATGACTACAATAAATTCAACAGCGATCTTTCACCACACAGGCGATCGCTCCCAATAAACCAACAACATCAAACAGCGATCGCCTCTGCGATATCACACAAGGGTATCAAAGGAAAATTACATGAGCTATGTTTAATTTAAGCAATGGCAAGTAAAATGTGAATATGTTGATATAAGGCTTGGTATATGAGCGCTGTAAAAGAGATTATTTTAGGCAATCTTGAACATTTAGAAGCTTTATCTGAACATGTTTTATTAGAAGTTTTAGATTTTGTTAGTTTTTTGGAATGGCGGCTATACACAAATCAAAGTCTATCTCTGTTGAATTCAAATTTATCTAGGATTGCATTGGAAGAAGATACAGGTTCATTTTTGCTTGGGATTGCTTCATCTTTTGCTAGTGATTTATCCAATGAAGATTTGGAATCTTTACCGACTGATGGTGCAGAAAATTACGATCGCTATCTCTACAATACTCAAGTATGACTGAGATAATTTTTGCTGATACTTTCTATTGGGTGGCGTTACTCAGTCCTCGTGATACTTCTCATAGTCAAGCGATTGCTATTACGGCAAAACTTGGTAAGACAAGAATTATTACAACCGATGAAGTGCTTGGTGAGGTTCTCAATTTTTTGTCTGATGGAGGTCTAAAATTGCGCGAACGGACAGTGAATACGATTCGGCAATTGCTTAATGCGGATACAGAAAAAGTGACTGTATTATCTTAGTCTCATGCAACATTTTTGGGTGGATTGGACTTGTATGAGCAAAGACTAGATAAGGGGTATAGTCTTACGGATTGCATTTCGATGGTAACGATGAAGCAAATGGGGATTAGTCGTATCTTGACTCACGATCATCATTTTACTCAAGAGGGTTTTACAATTCTCTTTTCGAGCGATCGCTAGTTTACATTTTATAAATTCAGTAGCGATCGCCTAAAATATCCATACTTTCACTACACAAATAATCGCAACTATGCCAAATAAGGTATATTAGACATAACTCAGAAAATCTAGAAACAAACAAATGAGCCAAAATCAAGTTCCTGAAGTTATTCAAGGTGGTGCAAATGTTTTTGAGGATTTGGGATTTGCACCTGAAGAGGCTCTCAATCTTAAGATTCGGGCTGACTTGATGTTGAATATTAAGCGGTTCATTCAGTCTCAAGGATGGACACAAAAGCAAGCTGCTTTGTTTTTTGGTGAAACTCAACCTCGGATTAGCGATTTGATCAATGGTGATATTGAGAGATTTAGTATCGATAAGCTGGTGATGATGTTGGTGCGTGCGGGTATGGATGTGAGGTTTGAAGTAAATGTGAATGCGGCTTGATAATTTCACTTATCCATGTTTTCTTTGTCAGATTGTTGATGTTGCAACATTTGCTGATAACGCCTTTGTCCAATTTCTATATCTAATTTTGAAGTCTTTTGAGCTTTCTTTTGGAAAGCATGGAGGACATAAACAGCTTCTGCAAATCTGGCAACATAGAAAATTCGATAAGCATCTTCAGTCCGAATCCGAATTTCTTCAACACCTAAACCAATAGTCGGCATAGGTTTGAAGTCGGAAGGTGTATCGCCAATCTGAACGGCTCTTAGTTGAAAACCTGCTTTTTTACGGACTGCATCGGGAAAATTTATTAGGTCATTTCGGGAGGAGCCGATCCAACGAATTGGTTTATCAGTCATACCCTTTGACTCTCATGATTTTCTTCCATCACTGATAGTAAAAATTCACGCAATTTATCACGTCCTAAACCTCGATAAACATTCACTTCACAGCAAATATTTTGGGGTTGCTCGGCTTTGGCAAAGCGGACAATCCCTTTAGATGGTTCGTCAGCATAGATTAATGGAAGTTCTGCTTTCCTGAGAATTGCTGCTTTTTTGCGATCTGCTTCTTGGCGATCGGGGAAATCATGATAGGGGCTTTGGCGTTCTATCGCAATTACAGGCAAAGAAAACATAGCTTCATGGCGACAAATCAAAATATCTAGAGAGCTACAACTCTTGATAAATCTCTGTAATTCATAATGGAGACTTGCTTCTAGTCCATTTTTCTGAACTATACGCGCAAGGGAAACTTCAGGAAATAGACGGTATTGAGTTTTATCTTGCAAAACTCCCTCAATCAATTCCATTAAGCAAATTTGTCCCTGATGAAGAAAAGATTTTCCTTCTTGAACTTGGCTCATCATGTACATAGTAAATCCTAATTATTGTATAGTTAGCTGTCTGCGGCAACAGAGATTAATTTAAAATGGAATATCACCAAATTCTGATTCAGGATAAGGTGTTGGCTCAGGATAAAATGTTCTTGGAATTGCTAATTCTTTACACCTGATTTCAGGCTTATCCCCATTTGAGTGGAAGAAAGTTTCAATATTAGCCCTTATTTCAAAGAAAAATTTTCCAAGCACTGAAATATCAGATAGTGAAATTCTAGAAGTTGAAGGAAAGCGTTGATCCGTAGTCAACTCATAGCAAATGTTCTGTTCGAGCATATCTTTAAGTACTGGAGCATATCTAGAATCAGGCAACTCAAATGAAAAAGAACTTTCAGTAGAATATAAATTTTCTTCAAAAATAGATGCACGCGGATCTTTATCTTCCATTACTTCGGTCAATCTACCAACAAAATCAGATTTCTCTGATACTGGAATATATAATTCTCTGTTTACTTCTTGATGAGTTACTTTTTGATATTCGCCATCATAGGTATCGCCATCATGACCCCACCCATGCCAATAAATTTTTGCTTGATGTCCGCTCCATATTCTTTCATGGATAGATAAAGCAAGTTCTGATTGTTGTTGAACAACATACATAGCAACTTTTGGACGCTTAGAATCAGTTTTAGGAATGATTGTTGCGTACTGTTTACGATATCGAACTTCGTATAAATCCTTTAAACCAAGTTCATCTAATATCGCAATTACCGTCTCAATAGTTGGTATGCCAGAAGCATTAACTCCTGTGGTAGTTACTGAAGAAGATAACTCTTCTTGATGAAGTAAATCACTGATACCCAATAAAGACTGGAGTTGCTTGACATCCCAAGCGATCTTTTGAGTACCATCGTCGAGCGTCAGTAGCTCAACATTTAGGGGTTGTCTGTTCACGATCCTCATATACCCAAACACACTAATTTGACTGCTTGGATTTATCCTAACACACTAATTTGGCTTTTTGGGTAACTTCAACAAAAAATTTTGAGTTGGCAAAAAAATCCAGAATCCAGTTCGGGTTCTGAGCTTAAGACTTTTCTTAAAAACATTGGTTAAATTGATATCTTCTAAATTAATATGTTGTAGGCTCAAAATCCTTACCATTTCACCTTGTTTCGGTGGGTTAAACTATGGACTGATAGCGCGTAAAACGAGGATTAATACCGATGTCATATAGCGAATTTAAAACGATCGCACAAGTACAGGAAAAATTTAGCTTGACGGTGAAAGAATCGGAAAATCTATTTGTAGATATTCAGCCCTTAGTAATCAGTGATTATCTGCAACAAACTCTCAAACGTAATCTTTCCATTGCTAATGCCATCAACACCGAAAAAGCGCGATCTGAATTGCTAATCGCTCCTATACTCCTAGAAATCCGTCAAATTTTTCATGAACAAGTTGGATTTTTCTCTGGGACAGAATTTAATGTTGATACAGAAATTGGTTTAAATGGATTTTGTGACTTTCTGTTGACTGCCTCCAGTGAAATCTATGAAATCTCCTGTCCAGTGATTACCATTGTCGAAGCGAAAAATGAAAATATTAAAGGTAGCTTAGGACAATGTATCGCCGAAATGGTTGCTGCTCAAAGATTTAATGCCAAACATAATAAGAGCTTCTCTATCTACGGTGTAGTGACAACATGAATGATTTGGAAATTTTTACGTCTTGAAGAGAAGACGCTTTGGATTGATCAAGAAGATTATTTCATCAAAGAAATTGGTAAATTACTAGGTATTTTATCTAGTCCTTTCCAGTCCTACTTTTCATAGAGCTTATTTAAGGACGCGATCGCCAAAACACTTTAAAACATTCTTAGCGATCGCTATTGCAGTCAAAATCAAGATAAAATCGAGAAAATCTATTAATGCGAGCAACAAACAACAATGGCTAAAAAATCTAGATAATTTAGTGAACTTGTCCGCCAGCAAAAATGGAAGAAAGCCAGCAATAAATCATTTGAGAAATTGCAAAAAACTGTTAAACGGGATTTTGGTGAAGGTGTCCAGATGGTGAGAAACATGGAAGGAATCGCCAAAATGTCTGAGGTTTTGAAAGACTTCGATTGAGGAAAAGCTACCAGCCCCAAGTACCTACTTCGCCTTTAAATGGCCCCACGATATCGGATGTAATCCAGCCGCCATAAAAATCTCCTGCTTGAGGAGTAATCAACTCATCATTGACATAGCAAGCTTCCATTAAGCTGCCGTAAAAGCTCAATGAGTTTTGAATGTCCACAAAATTGGGGGTGGGCGCAGCATATCGCCATGCAGCGTTACTTACATATTTATCAGCGATCGCCACATCATAATATTGACTCACTCCTTTCCATTCGCACAGCGCTCGGCGAGAGGTTTCAACTAGATATTCCATTTTGATGTCTTCAAAGGGGATGTAATAACAAGGCGGATGACTAGTTTCAAGAACTCGTTTTGCCCGTTGAGTTTCAGCTAAAACAACACCGTTACAAATGATGCGAATATGTTTAGTGGTCTCTTCTAAAATCGCAGGACGTGGATAATCCCATACTGATTCTTGTCCTAATTGTGGCTCAATTCGATTTGGATGCATTGTGTAAAAGCCTCTATAAAAATTGTGTTGGCTGCGACTAGATAAGGCTTCTGCTCCGCTCAGCACCGAGGTCTACGATGACTGAGCGAAGCGATGCACTAAGCTTGCTGAAGTGTCGAAGCCCTATTTCATACTACTACGAGCTATTCTAAAACCAGCGTGTTGATAAAAGTTGGGACGGAACCAATTGCGATAATATTTACCAGCTTCAGGGCCTCCTGTAATCCATGACCCACCTGCCATCATATTGTGCTTAGTGTCAAAATATGATGCAGAATAACTTTCATATAAGTAATGAGGTTGATAGCCTGTAAACGGTGTTAAATTATTGCTTAACCATTCCCAAACGTTGCCACGAAGATCGAAGAGTCCCGAATAACTTTGGGCGCGATCGCCATAACCAACAGGACTAGGAGAAGCAAATTTTAAATTAAGATTAAAATCAAAGTCCGCTTCTGTTACAGGTGAAAGAGGACTTGGTGTGGTTCCATAGGCTGCAAGATGCCATTCTGCTTCGCTCATTAGGCGAGTGTGATTACCTTTCCACTGACAAAAAGCGATTGCCTCATAATGATTTACTTCTACAGGAAAATCGAAAGGCATTTCGATTTCATCAAACATAGCTCGATATTCATAGCGGTCTTCAGTCGGAATCCAGAACTTAGGATGACAGATATTATTTTCAGTCTTCCATTCCCATGTTTGCTTAGACCAATATTCTTGATTTTTGTAACCATCAGCTTTTACAAAATCTAGAAACTCGGCATTAGTAATTAAATACTTGCTAGCCAAGAAAGTCTCGATATTAACTGTGCGATCGCCATACTCGATATCCCAACCGTAGGTGTTTGAATCTTGAGGCTTGCCTAAACTCACCGCCCCGCCCGTAACTTCAATCATCTCATTTGGCTTTGTATAACCATTTGCGGGTGCATATTGCCAACTATTTGGACGTTGAAGCTTCTCAACAGGTAACTGGCGGATTAACATCGATGAAGTTTCGATATGAATATATTGATGCTCGATCGCCATCATCAACGCCCAGAGTGGTTGCTCTTGCGTAATCGGTAAAGCGATCGTCATATTTTCAATTAGTTCGCAAATCGCGTCAAATACTTGCTGGCGATATTGCCAAACTTGAATAACTTCAGCTTTGCGAAGACTGGCAAAAATGCTAGAAATACCATCAGGCTTTTCAGGATCGACTCCGATTTCAAAGAGAACTTCAAAGTTAGGATTAAGACGTTCTGTTAATAAACCAACGCGAATTAATTTGTTGATGTAAAATACAGCTGAATGTCCTAAATAAAAAACTAATAAATTTCTTAACGGATCGGGATTGAGATAAAAAGTCTCTAGATTAATTAAACTTTTCATTAAGCAATCTTCAATTTGCCAAGCATTTTTGAAGTAAACAAGAATATCTTGGCGATCGCAAGAGTGTAAGTTGAGTGATTGCATAATTTGATTCTTCATCATGACGGTGATCGCAAAAAGATGGCTTTATGGCAAGGTGGTAAAACCATAGGTTTTATTCATTCTGGCACATCAAACAGCTACCGATTTAAAGCTTTTTAGTTTAGTGTCTTTAGGGATTTCATAACGTTGCTTGCCACTAGTACTTTTCAGCTTCTCAATTACAACATAATCGGCTTCATCAATCCCAAAGTTGGGTAGAGCAGTAACACTAGAAAGATCGGGTGCTGATGTGTCTTGTTGAAAAGGTTCTCGCTCTAATAAAAAATTTAGTAGAACATTTGTGTCAATGAGAATTTGCATTTAGGTGTATTTCTCCGTGCGACGTTGTTCTAGCATTGTGATTATTTGAGCGTCAGTTGGTGCTGGTTGGCTAGTTTTTAGTAAGCCTTTCATGCGTCTGATTGCTTGGGTGTGTTTAGGGTTTGAGATGGGAATTTCTTGAATCGAGTTGATGATAGAGCGCACAAGTTCTAGTCGATCGCTTACGGGTAGTTTATTTACCTGATTTTTAAGTTCCTGTAGCAGTATAGTTTTACTCTGGTTAGAAGATTTTAGGAGGGTGAGATAATTTTACCATTTTCGGAAAATGTAAATTATAGTACTCACCGATCGCCTATTTAATCTTCACATTGACAATTCAGATGAGTAAGTCTCGTAAATATTAAACCTGTTGGGAAATAAAGGCTAGTATTGGACAAGGTTTGGGTCATTGCCGTGTCTTTAAGCAGTTTCTAAATAGAAATTCCATAAGCCAGTAGCATTCAACATTAGACAATCTAGGATGTACAGCATTTTGTCCAATGTCGTTCTTAAAGTCGCTTTTCTCCCTCCTCCTTGTTGACGCTTGCGCTCTTTTTCTAGCTTATTTAGACTTTGCTGATATGCTGCTTCAAAGCTTGATTCCAACGCTTTAAATGCTTTTAGATTCAGTCCTGTCATTGCTCTCACTAGCCGTTCTTGCTTGAGGATGCGTTCAATACTTAACATCTTATCTTCGCTTTTGCCACTGTTTTTATTTTATTTCCCGACAGGTCTAGTGATTTACTCTTTCATTAAATAGAAAAAAGCGGCGCAAAGCGCCGCTTTTTATTTGTTATTTATGGTGCATTTTATGTGATGCAAATCGAGCCAATTTAGGCAACAGGAGTGACATTTACTTTAACGATGAAATCGTTGTAGTCGAAATCTCCACCACCAGCTAAATCTTCAAATCCAAAGGTGTTATTACCTAATAAACGTATATGGTCAACACCATCTGTATTTGCACCCAAGTAGGAGAAATAGATATTTGGATCGTTGCTAGTATTGTTATCCAAAAGTACGGCTGGTTTATCGTTGATGATGATAAATGGCGCAAAAATGGAACCAGCTTTAAAGATGCCTGAACTTGTTTGAGTGAATTGATTAGCAACACTCAAGTCCATTCCCGCAACTCTACCGCTAATTGCAGCTTGAGTATAGCCAGCTTGTCCAACCGACACGACCGTGCCATCAGCTTTTTTGATGTCACCTTTCGCATTCTCAACTTGATAGAAACCTACAAAGTTATTAAAAGCAGCTTCACGATTGAGCACAAAATCTGCCTTGATGTTTGAGAATCGCTTAGTATCAACATTGCGGAAATCGAGAACTTCACCTTCTCTTGTGTCCTGCAAGTCGGTTCCAAGAACCATGCTATCGTTGCTTGCTTTAACGTTGATATTTAGACCATTAAAGGCAATGGAGAACTCACTATTACTCGATTCTTTGAAATCGAGAGTAGTAGTAGCAGAAAATGTGACTTTATCAAAGGATTTAGTTTTGAAAATAGAATCAGTTGTCGCGCTTTCGTCATTGATTGAATAAAAACGCAGATTCTCACGGTTGTTAAACTCTAATATACGGCTGATGCCATTAGCACTAAAGCCATTAGGATTGTTGTCGATTATAGAAAAGACAACCTTAGCTCTTGCCAAAGCCTTCTCTGCGTAGCCAGCTTGATTAGGAGCAATTCCGTCAATGCTTCCAGATGCATCATCAACGATAAATACACCTAGTTCACTCACTTGTTTAGCACTATTGCTATTCACAGTGAATGATAATGTTGGCTTTACTTGAGAACCACCTGAAAATCTAAAGGTA
>JAYVVP010000048.1:0-6289 GCA_043786935.1 Pseudanabaena sp.
GCTCCATTGGCATAGAAATAGCGCCTGTGATCCTGCTTTGGTTAAAGGCGGCTTGATCGCGTATATCGACAATGGTGAGCGCTGGATCGCCCCACTCTAAACGCGCCTTTAAGTCGTAGGCTGGGGATTCAGCTTTGAGACTAGGTATATTGGGCGTAACGTTAGGTAAAGCAAGCTTTACGTTTTTAATAATTTCTTGGATATCTGCCATGATTTTTTTACCTGTGAAATCAAGAATCATATGAATACTTAGAATTACATTCTGTTGGTTGAAATCATGTTTGAGCAATGTATAAATTGGATGGATTGTCCTAAAATCTTTTAAATCTTTACAGTTTAGAATGTATGGGAGAGAACGAAGTTCTTTGAGATTAACCAATTAAGCCAGCAATGATATTGATGCTCATCGCTACGATTGCAGTATTGTAAAAGAATGAGAGAATACTATGCATTAAAGCTAATCGTCTTAGCGATCGCGAAGTAATCGGTACATCAGAAACTTGACTAGTCATCCCAATTACAAAGGAGAAATATAAAAAATCCCAGTAGTCTGGTTCAACATCATCAGGGAAATCTAGTCCTCCAGCTTTAAGGTGACTCTGAGTTGGGTGATCCTGATAATATTCGTGGGCATAATGCATTGCAAAAATAGTATGAATCAGCAACCATGACCCAATGATTGTTACTACGGCTAAACTCACATGAGGAATTACAATATTTATTTCTTGTCCTTTTGCTTCTCTCAAAATAAATGCGATCGCTAATAAGTTCGAGCTAGCAGCAGCAATAATTAAGCCCAAAATGACAGCACGTCCTTCATCTTGACTTTGAGCATTACGACGCATGGTTTTGATTCTTGCACGCATCATTATCACCCATGATGCGACTAAAAAGCTAATCATCCCAGCATCCCATATACAGAGAATTCGAGTGGATAAACTAAATGTTGATGGAAGCAAAAACGATACTATTAACGCAAATATTATCGATAAAATTAATCGTGATCTTATTCTCCATCGATGAGAAAGTTTATCTTTGACCGAAGTTTGTGTAGTTTTTTGCGGTAAGGTCATGAGGGATAGTGTCTAAGACGTTAGGATGAAAGTAATTGCTGTCATTAAGTAGTGATTGCAGTTGACGCAATGACTTTATCCAATTATTACATCAGAGTTTGTCTTTAGTATTTTTTAATATCCTTGTAGGTTTGTTTTGATGCTCGAAACTTTTACTAAAGAAACAGACAAAGAAATTAAAGTATCAGTTCGCACGAGCTTGAGAGCTTCGACTATTGACGGTGGCTTATCGACAGTTTTTAGTAGTGTAACGGGGGGAGTTCTACTTAGTAGCTTTTTACTGGATTTAGGTGCAAGTCCTTTTGAAATCGGGATGTTAGCTTCTTTGCCAATGGTGGCAAATCTTTTACAGCCGCTCGGAGCATTACTATCTAACCGTACTACTAGTCGCCATGATTATGGAATCTGGACGTTTTTACCGTCTCGATTGCTTTGGCTAGTTCTGCTGATTGGGATTATTTTTAGAGATGTAATTCAAGATTCCTCTGCCCAATTAGTGTATTTGACATTAATTTTAGTCGTAGTTTCAAATATATTAGCGGCGCTTGGTAGTGCTTCTTGGATGAGTTGGTTAGCGGCTTTAGTCCCGCCGCAACTGCGGGGGCGATACTATAGTGTTCGTAATATTGTTAGCAATGTCGCAAGTTTAATCAGTTTACCGATCGCTAGTTTTGTGATTTCTAATTGGCATGGAGGCACAATCGCAGGTTACGGAATCATGTTAAGCATAAGTATTTTAGCGGGGTTAGTTAGTTTAACTTGTCAGCATTTTATGATTGATATTAATCCTCAAAAATATCACAACGAAAGTTGGCAAGAAGATCATCAAAAAAATCCATTTAGCAATCTAATCGTTCCTTTTAAAGATCGCAACCTTATTGTTTTTCTAATCTATTTTGCAATCTGGGGATTTGCAGTCAATCTCAGCACTCCTTTTTTTAATCTCTACATGTTAGAAAATCTTGGTGTTGATATCACTTGGGTAACGCTTTTTAACAGTCTGTCCACTGGTGCAAACATGTTGATGTTATTGGTATGGGGAAGACTAAGCGATCGCGTTGGCAATCGACCTTTATTAATATTTGCGGGGCTAGCGATCGCAATTACACCTTTATTTTGGTTATTGACTAGCCTCGATCAAATCCAAGCGCAATTATGGATATATCTATTAATATTTCATCTCTTTTTGGGTGGAACTTGGGCAGCGATCGATTTAGGAACTAATAATATCCAGATTGGGATTGCACCGAGCCAACATCATGCAACTTTTTTCGCGGTCGCTTCCGCAGTAGCAGGTGTGGGTAGCGCATTAGGGACGACAGTAGGTGGCACATTAGCGCAGTACGCTCATTATGAAGGAATCTTCGGTGTATTTTTCCTGTCTGCAATTCTCCGTTTAGGTGCACTTATCCCTTTACTATTTGTTCATGAAAATTAGATAGATTGGCTAAATAGGGTAACTCTCTGGTCTGTTCCTTTTGATTTATACATGGCTCTATCAACATTTTTAAAAAGGATGTCAGCCGTTTCCCCGTCTTGAGGATATATAGCAATACCTATAGTGGCACTAATAGAAAGAACAATTCCATCAAATTCACATTCTTCAGCAATATGAGCAACTATCTTTTCGGCAAGGCTAATCACATCGGCTTCTAGATTAACATTCAGCAAAATGCATACAAACTCGTCTCCTCCCCATCGACTGACCGTATCTTCGCCCCGAACAAAAACTTTTAAACGGTTTGCCACCAACATCAGCACCTTATCTCCAATCTGATGACCATAAGTGTCATTAATATACTTAAATTTGTCTAGGTCAATAAATAGGATAGCAAGCTTCCAGCTATGTCGTTTTGCTTGGATTAAACCGTAGTCTAAACGCTGCTCAAATAACAAACGGTTTGGAAGTTCTGTCAGTGCGTCATGAAGTCCAATATAAATTGCATCTTCCTCTTGAGATTGGGATTTTGACAAAGCAGCATACACTTCAGAAAGATCATTTCTCTTATCTACGAGTTCAGATTCAATCTCGATTCTTTCAGCTACCGCTTTGGCAAGTTCAGCATTTACCTGATGTAAATCGTCCGCAGCTTTCACTAGCTTCTGCTCAATCTCTTCGTTTTGAGTAACAACTTCTTGGATAGACTGAACTGGAAGATTATCTTTATCTTCTTGCTTTAAAGCTAAATTTACGGAACTAAGTTGATCAGCAGCATCCTTAACACTTTCTTGAATTTCCTCGCTTTGATCAAGTACTCGTTTAAGAGGAATGTGGCTAGTTTGGATCGGCTTATCCAAATTATCTGAACCTGCTGCAATTTTTTTGTCCATATTTTTTTCCCACGCTTTATAGAATTGCGTGGAATGTCTGAGATTTTAGCTATATCTCATCACTCTCCACCTATCAGTATGACACTAAGCTGTTTGAGATCAGGTTTAAGAAACTTTTAAATTTCTTAAATGGCAGGAACGTACGACAAATTTTTACACTAAAACTCAAGGATCGAACTTTAGTACTTAATACTGCTGTTCAACTCTTGAGCTTTAAATTGCCGATAAATATAGTTTAGCAATCTTAAATTATTTAAGAAAAGCTTCGACTACGCTCAGCTATCGGTATATGCTGGCTGAGCGTAGTCGAAGCCAATATTTTCACCAATCATTTAGGATTGCTTTAGCGATAAATTTAGCGATCGCTAGAGAATACTACTAAATTTTTGATGCTATCAGACTGACTAGTACAATAAGTCCTAATCCTCTCCGAAAATAATTAACGCCTTGAAACAATTCTTCCCATGCCCAAGTAAACAATGCGCCAAAAGCGATTAATTCCAAGCCAGTATTAATTTGACCTGTTGCGAAAATCATTTTTAACAGAGTAGCTACAATCCAGACAATGATCGGTAGATTTGGTAGTTGAGCTACAACAATCTTGCCTTCGTCATCGCGAAACATTTGATTGAGGAATGAGTTTTCCATTAAATTTTCAATTAGTTTAGTGATGGATGAGTTTGATAAGAACACTTACGCGCGAAACTTATGATTGCCTCAACAAAACGAGGGCGTTGTTCCATCATCGTAATATGTCCCGAAGGAGCAAGAACGACTAATTCAGAACCTTCTATTTGAGCGTGCATATTAAGGCTAGCTTTGACAATTGTTGCACGATCTTTATTAGCTGAAATAATCAAGGTTGGTATGTGGATTGTTGGTAACACTTGAGCTGCTGACATTGCTATACCTAAAATAAACAAATATAAAACGGTAATTGTTCCTTAGAACAAACCGATTACATAATGACCTCCGAAGCCCAAGATTACTGTAGATAGTATTTCTGTTAAAATGATGATTAGCGGATTTAGAGGAAAGATAGACATATATTTAATTACTCAACTAAAAGATTTTCTGCGCGTTATTTGAAGTAATTGGCTCAAGACTTGCCAAGAAATGAATAACCCCGCCGCAAGCGGACGGGGTATCAAATTCTTTTTTACTAGAATATACTCACACTGCAGAGCGGTGGGGTATTTACCCTCCTAGTTGAATAAAATTGTTAATTCCAAGCAATCAGTTAGTAAAATTGATTGCTTAGAATTAATACTTCTCACAGATTTAAGCCTTTAGTCTGGATAGAGCATTTAAAGAAAGTATAAATTTCTTAAATATGCTAGAAATGTAGTTAACTAAACTCCTACAGCATTTTTCTTAGGCTCTGGTTTTGCACCATCAGGAGCAAGCGCTTCTCCTTCAATGAAAGAACGCAGCATCCATGATATTTGTTCATGCTGTTCCATCAAACCTGTCAGAAAGTCAGCCGTACCATTGTCTTTAAACTTTTCAGTACATTGGTCAATATGGTCACGCAAATTACGCACAATATGTTCATGATCACTTAGGAGTTGAGATACCATGCCAGTTGCGGTCGGGATTCTGCCAGCATTTTCTTTGAGGGAACAGATTTTTAAAAATCCTTCCATTGTTCCTACAGGATAACCACCTAAGGTTCTAATTCGTTCGGCAATCACATCAACATTAATGGTGAGCGCTTCATAATGCTCCTGCCATAACCTATGCAAGGTCATAAATTGTGGTCCCACAACATCCCAATGATGTTTTTTAGTTTTGACTAATAACAGATAAGTATCTGCCAAATCACAATTAAGTAGATCGATCACACCTTGTCGTTGTGTATCGGTTAATCCAATATTGATAGGTTGCATGGGTTATATCCTTAAATTTTAAATAATTGAAAATTAAGCAACTGGTTCTGGTAATGGAACATCAGTTGCAGCAGCATCTTCTGGTTCAAAATCAGACTTTGGGGTTCCGCAGGTGGGACAAACCCAATCATCGGGTAAAGCGGCAAAGGGAATACCAGGTTCAATACCTGAGTCTGGATCGCCAACGGCTGGATCATAGACGTATCCACATGTTTTACAAATATACTTTTGCATTTTTGACTCCCAATTTCTAAATATAAAGATTGATTATTGTTATCTAGATATTTCGAGAACCTTTTATTTCAGGGACTATTTCAAGAATATTGAATAAGGTTATCGACTAAATCCAGAACGTAATCCTGCGGCTGCTTCGCTTACTGCTTGCTTTGCCTTATTGACTACCGCTCCCATGCCAAAAAATTCATGGGTCACACCGGTATAGTTAGTGGCTTTGACAACTACACCATCGTCCTTAAGTCGCTGTGCGTAAGCTTGTCCCTCACTCCGCAAAGGGTCAATGTCCGCCGTGATCACAGTTGTAGGAGGTAAACCACGCAAGGTTTCGGCTTTTAAAGGTGAAGCATAGGGGTTAGTTCCATCAGCAGCACTCTTTAAGTAGTGACCCCAAAACCATTGCATTCCTGCTTTACTTAATGGACTTGCGTTGGCGTTTTCTTGATAGGAAGGCGTATCAAAGGCGTAATTGGTTACTGGGTAGACCAGCATTTGATATACGGGCATCTTCCCTTGGCGATCGCGTGCCATCAGACAAGCAACGGTCGCTAAGTTACCGCCAGCACTTTCGCCACCTACAGCAACTCGTTTAGGGTCGCCCTTAAGTTTGGCAGTATTTGACATCACCCATTGCAGAGCAGCATAGGCATCTTCAGCAGCGGCTGGAAACTTGTGTTCTGGAGCTTGACGATAGGCGACGGAAACAACCATGCAGTTGGCGGCATTGCTTAGAGCGCGGCAAGAAGATTCGTAAGTATCAAG
>JAYVVP010000049.1:0-2160 GCA_043786935.1 Pseudanabaena sp.
GGCGGCTTTTGCCCTGATGATGGATTTGGCGATGATGGGTTGTGGTACGGGGGCGATCTTGGAACCCGATCTGATTGGCAATTTACCAGTTATTAAAAATCACTTAAACGTTGCAATTATCAGTGAAATTGGGAAGATTCCGATTGCGAGTCGTCAGGAATTAAGTACTGTTGAAATTGCTGGCGACAGAGCCACAATTAAGGTGGGTGATAGTCGTCAAGGTTGGGTAAATTCATACAAGATTTTACTAGAATTATCTAGTGACGATCGCTTCAATGGTGAAGTACAAGTCTCGATCGATCTGAGCAATGTCCGTCCTGCTGGCGAACCACTCAAAGGCTTCGGTGGTGTAGCAAATCCTGTCAGACTGCTAGAGCTATACAAACGCTGTGGTGATATTCTAAATAAAGCGATCGGTAGACAATTAAACTCAGTAGAATGCTGTCTATTAATCGATGAAGCAGCCGTAACTATTGTTGCTGGCAACATCAGAAGGTCAGCGGGAATGAGGCAATTTAATTCAGATGATATATTAGGTGCAACTGCTAAAGATAATCTCTGGCAACAGGACGAAAACGGTAACTGGAGAATCGACCCAGAACGTGATGCTTTACGCATGAGTAATCACACCAGAGTTTTCCATAAGAAGCCTACTTTAGAAGAGTGTGTTGCCGCAGTTCAGAAGCAATATTATTCAGGTGAAGGTGCAATTCAATGGGCTGGTGAGGCTGTTGCTAGGTCTAACGCAGACGTATTAACAACACCAGCATTAAAAGCTAATTTTCTGAAAGTTTACGAATCAGGAACAGCAAAAGAATGGTTTCAAACTAATCATCCTAACTTAGATAAAAAAGAGATCGAACATCGATTATCTCGGTTTGGACTAAATCCATGTGTGACTGCCGATACTTGGGTGCATACTGATTCAGGTGCTAGACAAGTACAAGACTTAATCGGTGTTCAGCATGGTACTTATATCAATGGTGAATTGTTTAGTACAACTAAAGATGGCTTTTTCTGTTCTGGTACAAAACCAGTAGTGAAATTGCAGACAAAAGAAGGTTATCAACTGCGGTTGACAGCCAATCACAAAGTCTTGAAAGTTACATCTCAAACCCAGAAAAGTCAATATAGTCAATGGGTTGAAGCTGGTGAATTAGTACCAGGAGATCGAGTATTAATCCACAATCACCGCAATCTGCTGGCTTGGGATGGTTCAGGTACTGCTGAAACAGGTTGGTTGTTAGGTAGCCTTATCGGAGATGGTTGTTTTGCAACTCATGAAGCTAGCTATTCTGCTCAGGCTAAACTGCGGTTCTGGGGCGATACTCAGGTAGAAATGAAAGAGTACGCATTGCAATTAGTAAAATCTAATGTAGTGTGTGCAGATAGTCTCACGGGTCTTTATAGTCAACATAATAAATATTATGAGATTAGCTCTGCTGGATTGAGAAAATTGGCAGCAGAGTATGATATCTGTCACGGGCATAAAACTATCACGCCAAAAGTTGAATCAGCTAGCTATGATTTCTACTGCGGTTTCTTGCGCGGTTTATTTGATGCCGATGGTAGTGTCCAAGGAACACAGCAAAAAGGCATCAGTGTTCGGTTAGCTCAAAGTAACTTAGAGTTATTAGAAGCTGTTCAACGGATGCTACTGAGAATCGGAATCGCATCTACCATTTACCAAAATCGTCGTGATGCTGGGATGCGGATGCTGCCTGATTCTAATCGGGAACTGGCTGAATACTATTGCCAAGCTCAACACGAACTGGTAATTGCTAATGATAATTTAGCTACTTTCCAAAGCTTAGTTGGTTTTCAAGAGCCGATGAAAGCTGAACGATTGGCTACATTAATTGCTGGTTATCAACGCAAACTTAATCGCGAACGTTTCACAGCAACTATATCAGCAGTTACTCCTGATGGCGAAGAAGTAGTTTATGATTGCACAGTTCCTGGCCCTGCTCGATTCGATGCAAATGGATTTGTCGCACACAATTGTGGAGAGATTTTAGGTACTAATTTTCACTGTGTTAGTGGTGATACGCTGCTAATTACTCGCGATTCTTTAGCTAAAATTGAAGATGTAATTGGTCAAGAAGTTGAGATTTGGAATGGCAAGAATTGGAGCAAAGTAACTCCTTTTCAAACTAATAC
>JAYVVP010000050.1:0-2158 GCA_043786935.1 Pseudanabaena sp.
TACTCCCTTCCCAGTGAAAAACTAGACACTTGAAAAGCCGACTTTCCAGTCTTCTGGGTTCTAATATATGTCTAATTTATGGGTGGGAAGGGAGTAGAAAAAATAGTCATTGAGCGTAATCCCTACTATGCTTCTGGCGGACACTTATTTGCTAGAGAATATATCCGATCGCATTTTTCGCAATTTGGCGAAGTGATCATTCATGAGTTTGAAGTAAATGGTAACAAGCATCAAAACTTGATTTTAAACATTGAGTCTAATTCTAATCGACAGCGATCGCCAATAATAATTGGCGCCCATTATGACACCGTTGCAGGATGTGTCGGCGCAGATGACAATGGATCGGGTGTTGCCGTACTTTTAGAATTAGCTCAACATCTATCCGCTAATCCTATCAACTATCCCATTCAATTAATTGCTTTTGATATGGAAGAATACGGCTTGTCAGGAAGTCGGGCGTATGCACACAAGCTGAAGCAAGAAAAGCAAAAACTACGCTTGATGATTTCTTTGGAGATGTTGGGCTATTGCGATCGCACTCCAAATTCGCAGCATTATCCCGCAGGCTTGGACAAGTTCTATCCCAATACTGGCGACTTTATTGGATTAATTGGCAGTATTCTTACAATTCCTGATTTAATCCATTTGCAATACCATATGAAATCGACTGTACCCTGTGAATGGCTACCCGCAGGTTGGCGCGGTTTAGCAATACCAGATACTCGCCGTAGTGATCATGCACCTTTTTGGGATGCTGGCTACAAGGCTCTAATGGTCACAGATACAGCTAATATGCGAAATCCGCACTATCACAAAAGTAGCGATCGCTTGGAGACTCTAGATTTAGATTTTCTTACCAATGTTTATAAAGGTTTGATCTCAGGAATTACGGATTTGTCATAAATCTACTACGGCAATCTAAGGGAATAATAAAATCCACACCTAAACGCCGTCTTTCTCTTGCAGTATAATTAGCGTAACTATTTACAAATCTTAAAAGATCATTTGAAAGAAAATTTATGAGTGAAGTTACTAACCCTCTCTTGATTGGTAAAGGTTTACCACCATTTCTAGAGATCAAGCCCGAACATGTTATTCCTGCAATTACTCAATTGCTTGAAGAAGCTAATACAGGGTTAACTAACCTCGAAGCCACCTTGCAACCTACATGGTTAGGCTTAGTTGAGCCATTAGAACGTCTTACTGAGCGGATTGGTTGGGGCTGGGGAGCGATCGAGCATTTGCTTAGCGTCAAAAATAATGCAGAATTGCGTGAAGCTCACAAAGTTGTGCAACCAAAGGTAATCGAGTTTTTTAACCGTTTTAGCCAAAGCCAACCAGTTTATAAAGCTTTTAAAGTGATTCACGCTTCCGACCTCTGGACTAAACTCGAACCCGCCCAACAAAGAATCGTAGAAGCAGCAATCCGTGATGCCGAACTGTCAGGCGTTGGTTTAGAAGGTGAAGCAAAAGAGAAGTTTAATGCGATTCAAATGGAACTCGCCGAACTTTCGACTAATTTCTCTAATCATGTGCTCGATGCAACCAAAGCATTTAGCATGACTTTAACCGAGCCTGAAGAGATCGAAGGTTTACCGCCTAGTCTTTTAGCTCAAGCCGCACAAGCCTCTCGCCTAGATGGCGATGATCAAGCAACGCCTGAGAATGGACCTTGGTGTATTACCCTCGACTATCCTAGCTATGTTCCATTTATGCAGCATAGTCTCCGCCGTGATTTTCGAGAGAAGCTCTATCGAGCATTTGTTAGTCGCGCCGCTAATGGCGAGTTTGACAATTCACCTTTGATTGAGCGGATTTTAGAACTTCGTAAACGAAAAGCAGAATTACTAGGCTACTCTAGCTATGCCGAACTCAGTCTTGCTCGTAAAATGGCTCCTAATGTGGAAGCCGTTGAGAAGTTACTAGAAGAGTTGCGTCAGTCTAGTTACGAGGCAGCCGCAGCTGAATTTGCAGAATTAAAAGAATTTGCGAAAGCACAAGGCTCAGCCGAAGCAGATGATTTTAAGCATTGGGATACGTCCTATTGGGCTGAACGTCAGCGTGAAACTAAATTTAATTTCACAGTCGAGGAGTTGCGTCCTTACTTCCCTTTACCTCAAGTTTTAGAGGGATTATTTGCGCTAGTTAAGCGATTATT
>JAYVVP010000051.1:0-2154 GCA_043786935.1 Pseudanabaena sp.
TTGAGGCGATCGCTTTGGTTTGTCAGATTTATTAGTAAAACCCTTAGCAGTCTTCTTCGGAAAAAGCTTATCTTTCAACCATTGGAGGGGCGAAAACTTAGGCTTAGGCTGGTAATTAGCAATCTGGAAAAACTGCTCAACTGTCAAAAGCTGAATCGATGCCCCACTAGATAACTCATCAATATCATCATCAGTTTTAGCAACCTGCCCCCACCAGAGAACATCAATAGCAAAATCTAGCTCACTTAAGAAATCCAGATTTTTCTCATGGCGACGCATTACGGACGGGTTAGCAATATCACCTGCATCGATCGCATATTCCAACCTCGTCAACTCACGCTTGGCCCCAATCGCATCAAAGTAACTTTGTAAAGTTTCTTTACTAGCGACAAACTGACCACCCGAAGCACCGATCGCCACACAACCACGCAACTTTGCTGCTAAATATGGCTTAACGCCTGTACCTTCAACCAAGACAACACGCTGACAATTAACCTGAATATCACCATGAAAAGCTAAAGGCAACTCACCATTTTGTTGTTGCGCCGAGATACCAAAAGGTTTATGCCAACGATAGCGACCTGATGTAGCATCGCGTAAACGGATTTGAAAACCAAGAATTTTGCTATCAGGATTCTTAATTGGCAGAATATAGCCAGAATTAGTAGATTTAGCACCTAAATGCTTAATATCAAGCTCAGATAAACCACGACTGACTAAATCAGCCTTGTCTAAACTATCTAAATCAAGTTTCTGCAAATAATTTTGATAAAGGCGATCGCGTTGAGCATCATCAGGTAATTTAGCCAACTCATCCCGTTTAGCTTTTTGTTGAGCAATCCGTAGTTTCAGATTTCTGTCACGGCGCTCTAGGCGCTCAGACTCAGATTCGGGGCGTTTTCTTACATATTTACCTGCATAGTAACTGCCGTTGGTTTCGCCCAGATATTTCCAATCTGCGAAATCTGCATCACTGGGATGGGTCATACACAGGACAAAATCTTGATTATCAGAGGCAATTCGGCATTTACCTTTGATGTCATCGCAAATCGGACAAGAGTTATTTGATTTAGTTTGTAAAAACTTTCGAGAAGAATACTGGTTATTTGAGGAAGTCATTATGCTTGACCTCCAATGAGCTTGTTAAGGAATATCTTTCGATATATCTCCTTCAACAAGTCTTGTGACTTTAAAAACATCTAAGTTGTCCTGATTGTCGGGGTTGTAGCGATTTCAATCAGGAAACGAACAGACTTTTTGAATTTGTTTCAACGCTTCAATTATAGTTTTTTAGTGAATTTTAAAAATTCGCATAAAAAACTATTGCTAAACTTATATCTTGCGTTAAGATATAAAGAAGCGTTGAACAAATCCTGCCCGTCAAAGCAACATCTGTCCGTTCCTGGATATTGAATTTAATAAAACCTTCGGGTTTACAAGAAAGCTAGTGGTTCGACTCACTGGCTTTTTTGTTTTTGAAGGGGAAATCTAGATAAGTAATCTCCTGTAGATAAAAAACTGCAATTTAAGCATACATTGATCGCTCTAGATCTGATGTGAAAGATCAAAATTTTATTAATCTCAGCCTAGATTTTGCTGACAAGTCTTGAAGCTGTCATATACGACACTATTTTGCAGCAATGCGTGATTTCAGTATTCATAGTATTTCGGGGTTTTATTACTTTACTGAATGCGGCGGCTTGGACATATGTAGCAACGGCGATTTATGCAGCCTTGCAACTGGTGCAATTGTTATTGATGAGAGGCGATCGCTAAATTGTCAGTCCTTTCCAAAAATTAAGAGGCGGCGCGATGCGCCGCTTTTTAATTTTGCAGTAATAATTTTGCCAACTCAGAAAAACCAGCAAACTCAGAAGCTTGAGTAACGTACTTGGGTAAATGCATCATTTTGTCTTGATAATGATCAATATTTGCCACACCGACCGAGATGGGAAATAGATCAGGATTAAACATCGCCTCATCGTTAGGACTATCACCAACAGTTAGCACTTGCTGTGAATTAAGATTAGAGAAATGGTTGCTTAGAACTGACAGCAAGCCAGTAGCCTTATCTTGATGGATTGGTTTGATATGACATTGGACATTGCTGTACGTGAAACTCCAACCCATTTGTTGACATTGCGAAGAGATGGC
>JAYVVP010000052.1:0-16509 GCA_043786935.1 Pseudanabaena sp.
ATCACCTATTACCACAACCATCAGCATCAAATGGATTATGCTCAATTCCGACAGCAACATTATCCGATTGGTTCGGGTGTCACTGAAGCGGCTTGTAAAACTTTAATCAAGCAAAGATTATGTTGTTCGGGTATACGTTGGAAAGAAAAAGGCGCAAGCATAATTTTGAGTTTGAGAGCTTTAATTTTAACTTCAGCTCGTTGGGAGCAGTTTTGGGGCAAGCTCAATCAGTATGGGTTTCCCCTTGCTGCCTAATAACTTTATCCTATTGAGGTCGCACCCTCGCAACATTAGGAATAAAATTTTGGAGTCGCATCGGCGGACGTTCATAGTCCATTTCATGTTGACGCGGTGGCAACTCAATTTTAACAGGGGTTAAGTCTTTGTAAGGAACTTGACTTAATAGATGCGAAATACAGTTGATGTGAGCACTTCGCTTATCATCAGAGTTGACGACATACCAAGGAGATTCCTCGATATCCGTAGCATTAAACATGTCATCCTTTGCTTTTGAGTATTCTACCCACCTTGATCTTGCCTCCAAATCCATTGGGCTAATCTTCCAACGCTTGAGTGGATTTTTAATCCGCTCTTGAAATCTCTTTTCTTGTTCTTCATCACTGACCGAGAACCAATACTTAATCAAGATAATTCCCGCTCGCTGAAGCATGCATTCAAATTCAGGACAGGAACGCAAGAACTCAACGTATTCCTCGTGAGTACAGAAGCCCATTACTCTCTCTACCCCAGCCCGATTATACCAACTACGATCAAACAACACAATCTCACCACCAGCGGGCAAATTAGCAGCGTAACGTTGAAAATACCACTGTGTTTTCTCGTGATCAGAAGGAGTTCCCAGTGCGATAACGCGACAAACACGATGATTCAGACATTCTGTAATTCTCTTAATCGTACCGCCTTTGCCTGCGGCATCTCGACCTTCAAATACAACAACAACTTTGAGCTTTTTATGTTTTATCCATTCTTGCAATTTGACTAGTTCAATATGTAATCTATTCAGCTCTTTTTCATAGATTTGTTTTGGTAGTTTTTTAAGCAAAGATCCTGACTCACCTGTTTCTTGATCAGGTTCTTGAACTTTTGGCGACTCCATTACAATTTGCGTTAGTGGTTTATCAAGCAAATCTCCTGACTTAGACTTCTTTTTACCAACTTTTTTGGCTCTTGGCGGTTCCATCACAAGGTGATCTTTAGAGCGTTTACTATTGACACTACTATCTTTTTTTGCCACGAGCTAATACCCCTTTTTTATGACTTTAATCCCGCATTATATTCGATAAACATTATCCCTCAATATTAAAAGATACTAAAGATTAAAAAATACTAAAGATATAAGAGCAGCACTCTACTACACAATTTATTGAAGGAAAATTAGTAGAAACCCCTTAATTCTTGACTTTATATTCAGTATCAAATAAACACCATTGGCTTATTTTTAAATGGAGCAAAGGCTTCGGCATCGAAACGGTAGAGACTGGCAGGACGACCTGCTCCCCGTGAAGCTTTGATGCCAGTATCGCTAAGAAAACCTAACTTCAATAATCGAGTGCGGAAATTAGAATAGTCGGAAAAGTTTTCGCCGAGAACGGTGGTGTAGAGTTGGTAAAGATCGCTGAGAGTGAAGGATTCGGGTAAAACATCGAAGGCAACGGGGCTATATTCGAGTTTATTGCGGAGGCGACGATGTCCATATTCGAGGATACGATTGTGATCGAAGGCGAGTTGGGGAACTTGCTTAACGGGATACCAAGCAATACCGCTTACGCCATCGGCGATCAGTTCTGCTTGGGCAAAGGGAACGAGGGCAAAATAACTAACAGATAGATAGCGCACAGCATAACTATCTGGTGCTTCACGAGGATCGCGTCCAATATCGCCAAAGGTAAAGAGTTGTTCAAGATAGAGATTTTGGGCGCGGATTTTTTCGGCGAGAATGCGATAGGCAGCCTCTTCGAGTGATTCACCCTGACGCACGAGTGTACCAGGCAGACACCAGCGATCGCGATATGGCTCATGTTTACGCATCACTAATAGCACTAATAAACGATTTTGCTCGGTGTCTACCGAAAAAATGACATTATCGACACCGACTTTAAAGTCTGCTAAAGGTTTGGGAGCTATTATTGGGCGGGACTTGTCTGCCATGCGTATAGAGACTCTTGTTGGATATATGCTGCGACTGTGGGTATTATGACCGAACTATTGCCATTGTTGCGATAGTCAGATGAAGAAACATCAGGAATTGATATGGAAGATGGCGCGATCGCTACTTCAGTACCCATATTTACAAGGCGATCAATATCCTCAGGGAAAATCGTCACGCCTTGGCGGGGGACAACTAACAATTTGACTTGGTTTAGTAAGTCTTGGGCGCGATACCAAGTTGGCAATTGAGGCACAAGATCGCCGCCGATTACAAGGCTAAAGTTAGCGTGGGGCAAGATTTGTCTGGCTTGTTCGACAGTGTTGATAGTGCGCGGGTTGCTAATTTCAGGATGCAAGCTAATAGTTTGTGCGGGTGGCTGAATCGCAGCGATGGTTAGCTCCATCATTTTGAGGCGATCGCTTAGACTTGCCTGATGGATTTTAAAAGGATTGTCTGATACCCAAACCAATACGCGATCGTAATGGTTATCTAGCCATTGCAAAATCTGTTGATGTCCAATACTGGGCGGATCAGCACTAGTTCCAAAGAGAGCGATATTCATGATTATCGTTGCAAACTTTCTGCGATAGTAACAGGAATCGTTGTGAGTGAAGTAATATCACGTACAGTTTGAGGCAAAGACTGTACTGACTTACGAGTACGTTTGGCGATCGCTTCCAAATCATCAAGCGGCTTCAACAATTCGCCATTGTGCATGATCATTTCTAGTAAAGGTTGCTCTTTAGGTTGAGGAAGATTAGAAATGTGGGTGAGGCGATCGCTTGTTATTATCCCGTTCTCGAAACTTCGCCAAATTTGTTTGCGACCTGCGATCGATTGCTTGCCGATTGATTTTTTGGAAACAGGAAGACTATCAAGTTCCACTAATTTATAAACTCCATTTACGGGTACACCTGTAACTAGTTTTGTGCCAATGCCATAACCATCAACAGGCGCATCTAATGACTTGAGACGGAGAATTTCGGATTCGTCAATGTCGCCACTGGCGAAGATGGCTGTATCAGGAAGTAGTGCCTTTATTTCTTTTGAAAGCGTAGCAATATCACCTGAATCAATGCGAACTCCTTTAACTTGCATTTCTCCAGATTTCACCTTCTCAGAGAGATTACGAGCAGCAGCGATCGTATCGAAAGTGTCGATTAAAAGTGAGCTATTCGGGAAGACTTGATGGAAAGCCGTAAATGCTTGAGCTTCACTTCCTTCAGTTGCATTTAGAGCCATTACTAGTGCATGAGCCATCGTCCCACTTGGCAGGAAGCCAAGTTTGAGGGCGGCTAAAACATTAGAAGTAGCATCCATTCCCGCAGCAAGAGCGGCGCGGGCTGCCCAGAGAGAAGCTTGAGGGCTAAAGGCGCGCCTTGTACCAAATTCTAAAAGGGTAATGCGATCGCCTGCGGCATCGCGCATTCTTGCGGCTTTGGTAGCAATCAAGGTTTGATAATTGATCGTATTTAGCAGATAAGTCTCAACCAGTTGAGCTTGCCAGAGTGGAGCTTCTATTCTCAAAAAAGGCTCATTGGCAAACATCGCTGTTCCTTCTGCTACTGCCCACAGATCGCCCTCAAAGTGAAAGTTTTTCAACAATTCCCAAAAGCGGCGATCGGCTCTATCAAAAATCCCTGTCGCTTGCAGGGCTTCAATTTGGTCAGTGGTGAAATGGAGATTCTGTAAATATTCTACTGCTTGCGCGATTCCCATCGCGATCAGATAGCCAAATCCCTCAGGCAATCGGCGCACAAATAGCTCAAAACTAGCTCGCTTGCGATCGCATCCTTCGCGCACATAGCAAGCACCCATTGTCAGTTGATAGAGATCGGTAAGCAGCCCATATTCATCTGTGGCGATGTTTAACGTATTAGACTTTAGGTTTACAGAAGGAATTGAAATTGTAGCGCTCATGACTTTGGTAGGGGTAGAGGCTGGTATATTTCTATTATAGTTATTTTTACCAAAATTGTAAATTTATTTTAGGTTTAGCACATTTTAAATAAAGTCACTATTTAGGTAAATGAACAGAAACAAAGCTTTAAATACCCATTACTATTAACTTTAAGCACTGCCTACGTCAAGTATTATAGTAAATCACACAATAATTAATCTACGTCTCACGAGAGAGCCTAGTTTTGACTTGCTTCCTATAAAACAATGTCCCAAAATATAACGTTTAGATGTGTTTTATAATTTTATCAGCAATCCAATAACTAGCAAAACGGAACCGATCGCGAAGCAAGCGATCATGCCATACAGAAAACCTTTAGCAGCATTTGCTGAAGTCTTGACAAGTTCTTCTTCACTCTTCAGTGAAATGATAAATTTCTTGTCGGATTTAATCGGTTTGCAAAGAGTTACTTGACCACCATCATCAGATGCTGTTCCAATTACTAACACTTCGCGATCGCATGGCAAAATTGATTCTGTATAGCGATAACCAAGCGTACGTCTGCCACTATTCATTCCCGAACCAAGTGACAAACTGAAGCCACCAAAAGATATAGATGAAGATGAACCTCTAGAATTCTCTTGTCGAAACTCATTTAATATTTGGACGGTCTCAATATTGCCACCGTCAAGATTTACTATAAGTTCGCCCGATTTATCTTGCAAAGTAAATGGAATTGATTGACTATTACTAGATATAGTTTCCGAACTACGGCTAGTTTCGGTGCGACTTTTACCCTCACTATCTCGAGTTATGCGACTCTCTTCATATTCTCTGACCACACGCATGGTGTAATGCACACAGGCTGTTTGTTTAAGTTCTGAAATCAAAGGTGATTTACTGCGAACAATACCGCGCACTTTTACATATTCTCGTAAGTTACCGCTACCAATCTCCCCTGCAATTTCACCAGCAATCCGTTGCAAATCAGCAACCGTTGAAGATGTTGCTAGACGAATACTTTGTAGTTTCGTGCTGTAGTTCTTTTGAACAAAAAATAAAATTATGCCGATCACAATCAGAATGCCACCAAAAATTGCCATGACTTTTTGTAGTAATTACATACTTTTTCTATGGTTTAAAATTATCATATAGCGATCGCCAAGTGAGTTCAAAATACAGAGATAAAAGAAGGGCAGCAAAAAAATCAGATATTCTCTCTTTAGCATCAAATTAAGAAGTAAGGAATATGATATTGATCTGCCGTTTAGTTATCAGTTTGTGGTACTAGAATCTTGAGGATGTCCACAGTCTTTGCAGAAAGGTAAACTCTGATAAGTAAGATTGTGACAGTTTTGACATTCAGTGTATTGATAATAACCGCAGTGTGTGCAGTAAACATCTTGGTTCCTAATTTTCTTCGCACACTTGATGCAGCATGAGTTTTGAAATCTGTTAGTTGCTTGGATTTTAGGATTAAAGACAATTCTTTGGAAGAACTTGATGATTCCAAAACCAATTACTGGAACCAGTAAAATATAGAGATAACTGATGAGGAAAAGTAAGCCGCCAAAGAAAAAGCTTAAAACATCTCGGAGAAATTGGAATACTACACCGACTTGTAAAAATTCAAAAATTTTCAAGATCAATGGAATTAAGAAAATAACTAGCAAATGCCAGCTTATTAGCGAGATTAGCCCGTAATGTTTGCGTTGAGCAAAAGTGTGGACTATTAGAGCAATAAAGATTAGAGGTAAAAGAAAAATCGCCTGAAAAGTAAATTGAATGCTTGGATACCAAAATGAAGCTTGTTGATAACTTGATTCAACTTCTTTAAAGGTTCCACTTTCATTTAGAAAAGAAATAAAACTGGCACTTTCTGGTTTTGTGATTATTTCTTTTTTTGCCTTAGAAGTTTCTTTTTCAAAAATTGAAATCTTCTGGTTATTTTGTTCTAGTTCTTGTTTAGCTTTTTCAGCACTAACTTGATTAATAGACTGATTTTGTGGCTGGTTAGCGATTTTCTCTAATAGAGTTGAGTCATATTGAGCACGAATATTATTGTTAGCTTGTTTGAGAGTCTCAATTTTTAATTGTGTCTGCTCAAGAGTTGCAATGATTTGCTGATTTTGCAGATTGTTAATCTTATCTTGGTAACCTGCATACTTTAAGCAGGTTGTTGAAATATTACCTAAATGACCTTTGCTGATTTCTTGATAATTTTTTTGAAAACTTTGTCCTTGATAATTTTTTTGAAAAGTTAGGCGATCGCTTTGACCATACAATAATGTCTTTTTAATAATCTCATAATCTTTATCTTTGGTAGTCTGAACTTGGTAATTTTGCCACTCGGCATAGCATTGGTTGGCTTGAGAAGGACTAATATACCAATTACTAATGTCAGCTAATCCAATAAAAACATTGATTAAGATAAAAATATCAATCAAAATAATGACAATCAAGCTTATCTTGTTGATTGGCTCGTTATTAACTGTTTTTGATTTGCGAAACCACTTATTTAGAAGACGAAGCATATTTTTCTTAATTTAGCTTGTGGCTAAAGGCAAGATTTGAGATTAAAACTGAGTTTATCAAAAGAAAGGGAAATAAGCTCATCTTTCGCCAATTTAAAGATGAAATGCAGCGAGGTCTGATGAAGCAAAGAATACTTCGTAAGGGGGTACGATAGTCAAGAGATTTTCTCGGTCTGCGATTGCTCGAATCTACTGCTTTTTGAAAATCTTCTTTTTTCACGATTTTGAAGTTTGTACTTTTGGAATAGAACTCTCTAATTAATCCATTTGTATGTTCATTTAATCCACGCTCCCATAAATGATATGGATTCGCAAAGAAAGACTCTAGTTTCAATCTTTCAGATAGCTTCTCATGCCCGCAAAATTCTCTTCCATTATCAAATGTCATTGTCTTTTGGGATGCTGGCTTTACAGGCTCAAATAGTTTGATTGTTACTCTATTTATTTCTGCCGTCGTCTTGTTTTTTGTGCTTACTAGCAAGGCTGCTCTAAGCATTGTTCTACTTCGATGAGCTTCTCAGGACTGACACTCTGGAATATTACCTTTGCTTGTTTGCAGCGCGTCTTCATCTTCGCCGCCGCCGTATCTGGTAAATAAACCCTGTGACGTTCGTCTGTATTAGGCGATAGCTCTCTTGATATCGTACTTTTGTGTCGATTCAGGCGATGACCGATTTCTGACATGGATAGTGTGTTAGTTACTCGGATTTCATGAGATTCGCTTCTTTCTGTGGTGGTAAGATGGGTAAAGCTCATGAGGATTTCCTGATTGTTGTGATGATCATCAGATTATTTTTATGAGTTCTTTTATGCAAAGATCTCTAGTCGTTGCATTTCATCCTTGAATTGGCGCAATAATTAAATTAGAGATAGTTATGCAGGATATTCAAGTCCCAGCGATGGGTAGACAGACATTTTTGTTGTTAAGAGGCTTTGGATATTTATCACTAGCTTTATTTTCGTTGGATTTCTTAACTATTGTTGTTCCCTTCAAATTTACTGATGCGGTTTGGGAGCTTAATACATATGGACAAATTATTGAAAGAGTGCCACTTTTACTATTGTCTTTTCCAGTGATTTTTTTTGGTGAATATAGTGCACGAATAAAATGGGAACAGATTGCTACAAAACTTATCTCTTGGATGGCTCTAATATTAGCAATATTGTTTTTTTTAGCGCTCCCTTTAGGACTTGTCAATACATTTCGTGTGCAAAATATTCGTCAAGCTGAAGTAATCACCAAAGTTGAAGAACAAACTAGAGCTATCCAAACAATTGCTGAAAATTTAAATAAAGCTAACACTGATATTCAAATCAGAAATGTTTTAAGAACTCTTAATCCTCAACAACAAGCTTTAGTGGCAAAAATTCTAAAGCCACAAGAAGTCAAGAAAAAGCTGTTAGCTGAAATTACAAATTCTATTACTCAAACTCAATCACAATCAGAAGAGATAAAGCGTCGAATCAGTACATCTCTATGGAAAGATTCGATAAAGTGGGCGATCGCAGCTTTATTGTCTGGGCTATTTCTTTTATATATTTGGATTCAATCAAAATGGGCAAGGGTGGGTATTAATTATTAGCCAAAAATCAAGATTACGGAGCGATCTCTATTCTTTTAAGTTGTTGCGATCGCTATACTTATTTAAAGTTGTTATTTCATATCTTCATCAATGAACAAGCGATCGCTCCTTTCCCCGATTATTTTTGCTAGTCTTGCCTTCGTTGCTTTACCTGCGATGGCTCAATATTCAGGTTTAGGTAAAGATAGTCTCGATCCTGCCATTTTAAAGCGCTATGCCCCAACGCCTCTATCGCCTACTGTGACCCGCCCAATTGAGTCGATTTTGGATGTGCGATCGCCTGGTTTGGGCATGGTGTCACCTGATGGTAAAAAGTTGTTTTTCACATGGGGAATCACAGGAACGGTTCAGGTATGGAGACTGGATGGAGCGCAAAAATTTCCTGTCCAAGTAACGGGTGGGCAGGATGCAACCACAATTTCAGGGATGACTCCTGATGGTAAATATTTACTGCTATCTCGCGATCGGCAAGGTGAAGAAAATCCAGGATTATATTTACAGTCAACCGAAGGCGGAGCTTTAGAAGTTATTCAGCATCTTTCGGGGGTTCGCACCTCCTTGCAATACATTGGCAATGACTCCCGTGCGATTTATTTCAGTGCAAACGATGTCAAACCTGACTCTTATGTAATTTATCGCTACGATTTACAAACTAAACAGAAAGTTGCCATTTCAGGTGGTGATGGGATTTGGTGGATTGCTGACGTTTTTGTTAATCCCAAAACTGGCGATCGCGAAAAATTTTTATTTGGTAAAGCTACAGGTAGCCAATCGCAAGAATATTATGAATATGATGTTAAAACTCGAAAAACTACACCGCTGCTTGGTCAAAATGAGCAGGAAGACTATGAAGTTAAGTATGGTGTAAATCCAGATGAATATCTGGTACTGACTCCAAAATTCAGTGAATTTCGCCGACTTTATAGCTATAAAAATAATAAATTTACTGCAATCACTCCAGAGCTAAAAGCAGATGTTGCTAGCTTTGATATTGATGATCGCCGTCAACGCATTCTTTACTCAATTAACGATGCTGGTTACACCCGTTTAAAGGCGATCGCTACGAATACATTAGAAGAAATGGCTTTGCCTCAATTTTCTAATGCTGATCATATTTATACTGGCTCGACTACTCGCAACGGTCGATTTACCACGATTGGAGTCGAAACTGCCAAAGCACCACGTCTGAGTTATATCTATGATTGGCAAACCAACAAACTCACCCAATGGGTATTGCCTAGCACTCCTGAAATCGACACCAGCAAATTTACAGCAGCTAAGTTGGAAACTTACCCAACACGAGATGGCACATCGATTCCCATGTTTGTCTATCGATCGCCACAATGTGAAAATACTGTCCAAAAGCCTCTCGAAAAACCTTGTCCTGTAATCGTGAATTTTCATGGTGGTCCAGAAGGACAAAGTATTCCAGGATTTAATCGTTACGCGCAATTATTTGTAAATGCAGGATTTATCTTTGCTGATCCAAATGTACGCGGTAGTGAAGGCTATGGCAAAACTTGGCTTAATTCTGATAATGGACGCGATCGCCTCAAAGTAATTACTGACATTGAAGACGCATCAATCTATATCCGCAAAAGTTGGCAAATTAACGGCTTAACTCCAAAGATCGGTATTGTTGGAGCCAGCTATGGTGGCTATTCGGCTTTAATCGGCATGTCCAAATTTGCAGGCAGCTATGACGCAGGGGTATCAAATGTTGGTATTAGCAACCTGCTCACCTTCTTAAATAACACTGCTCCCTATCGACGCATTCTTCGCATTAGTGAATATGGCGATCCTGTCAAAGATCGGCAAGCTTTAATTGATTTATCGCCTGTAACTTATAGCGATCGCATCAAAGCTCCGTTACTAATCATTCAAGGCGCAAACGATCCACGTGTCCCCGTCGGTGAAGCAATCCAAATCCAAAAACTACTAGAACAGAAGAAAATCCCTTCTCAACTCGTGATTTTCCCTGACGAAGGTCACGGTTCTAGCAAACGCAGTAACCAAGTATTAGAAATTGGCTATACCCTAGATTTTTTCAAAAAACATTTGCAAAACTAGTTTATAAACTGCACTAAAAAAGAGAGTTCCTGATGGAGCTCTCTTTTTTTAAGGGAGAAAATTAAACGCTAACCTTGCCGTAGAATATGCCACGAATGAGGACTTCTTTTGGCTCAACGCCACCAAGGTCGTTATCGGAAGTTTGTTCGCACTCGAATGTACCAGCGATTTCACCAGTTTCAGGATTGAGCTTGGCAACTTGTAAAGAGAAATTACCTTTAGAGGTAGAGTCATCTTTTACGCTTCTGTTATCAAAAGAGTTGCGCTTAGCTGGCAATGCTTCGGCTGAGTCATAACCGATCGCGAGACCACGACCTTTAGGATCGATAAAGCCAGAGCCGCGATAGGTGGGTACGTCGGTTGCACCAACAAAGTCAACCGATGTAGTGATGCCATTGACACCAGGTGCAGTAGTTGCTTTAAAACCTTTGATGGTGAACAAAATTGCGACTAGCTCACCACCAGGCATTTTGACAGTAATCGGTTGATAGTCCAGCCCATCAGTTTCCACTAAGCTAAGGCTGCCATCACTATTGCCAGTCACCGTTGCTTTTACAAAGTCAAGGCTAGAAGTTGAGCGGGTAAGCAGTTTGCTTGCTACAAACTCAGACTTTTTACGCTTGTTGCTAGATTCTTCTTTGACAAAAAATGATGTTGGCTCCAAGCAAAGCTCGGTGATTTGTGCAGTTTTTCCTGCGCCTAGGGGGATAAAGTTACGTCCACCACGAGAGCTGTTTAAAATATCAGGGCATTTATTGGCTAAGCCTGTATTTACGATTTGATCGTAGGTCAAGCCTTGAGTACCTGCGATCGCTGAACTAGCAAACAAGTTGCTTGCGACTAAAATGCAGAAACTGATACACAATGTAAAAATTGCTTTCGTAAAACTACGAAATTTCATAAATAACCTCTTCTTAATTTAACGGGTAGTATTTTAGGTTTAGGATTGATGGAGCTGAGCGCAACCCATCCTAACCTTGGTTAAAAAATACGATCTAGTTTGGGATTTTAAATTGAGATCGTTAAGGAGTTTATGGTGCTTTAAACTAGCCGTACTAGGTATGCTTGCTAAAGACTTAATTTGTAAAATTCCAATCACCATATTATCGCGCACGAGGGTACTTCGCTTGGCACAAACAGAAATCCAATCACAGAACCAATTGCAAGAGGAGAAAATTGCTGATTTGTCTGATCTGGAGATGATCAGCGATCGCATTTGGCAATTTGCCCAAGAGCAGGAAGGCGATTCAACAAGTATTTTGCAAATCTTGCGGGTCTTAGAAGCGATTCACAAACGGATTCGAGACGATTTGTTTCAGCCTGCTTTGCCAACTAGTCGCCATGAGCTATTTAATCTTCTCCGCGACATTGAGACAAATGGTGGCTGGCCGCATATTTATCGCATGAAAATCAATGAAATTTGTCGATATTTAGAACAACCTGAAGAATCAGTTGAATAAACTAAAAGGACACCCTTATAGAGCATCCTTTTGGTTGTTATAAAAAAATGGACGCTTTGTGTCCATTTTTTTGAATTGTTTAGACTCTACGATATTGCTGATAAGCAGTAAAAAATAGTCCACCAAGGGTAATGAAAATAAGACCGAGGCAAACGCCTGACAAAATTGGTTCTACCATAAAGATTTATTAAACTTACTATCTCAATAGTTTACTTCAGAGATCGCCATAATATATAAAATGCAGGATTCGTAACCTTTATTACTGCCCTTGAACACGTTGGAGTGTTTCAGGGAGACTTATGGGAGGAGCAGTCGGCGGGGTAGTAGGTTCTGGAATAGCAGTCGGTTGGGGTTTTGCTATGGGTTGTGGCGGGATATCACTGTTTAAAACATTTGAGGCTGGCTGAACTGAAAATAAACGCTCGATATTTTCATACAATTTTTGAGCCACTATGTCATTGGCGGGTTCAGTTAGATGAATCGGATCGATAAAGGCTTTTTGATTAGTGTCTTGAAATAACTGATAGAAATTGATAAATCGGGGGGTCGGTAAGTTGCTACTTAACGCTTTTTCAGCGATTTTATAAGCGTTAGTGACGCGATCGCTATAATCCTTGCCCAAAGACTTAAGGAGGCTATCTTCTTCTTTGGTCAAAGACTTTTGCTTGCCCGTGATCTCTGGCTGAAGCACGATCAAGGTGGGAATGTCACCACCTAATCTCGTCATTTGCTGAGTGTTATAGAGATATCGATCAACTCTTTTTTGAACTTCTTTAGCATCTTTGCTAAATTGTTCAGCACTAAAAATTTGATATTCAGACTTGAATGAACTGATATCGGCTGGGGCTACCCACTTTTGCCAAGCTTTAACTAAATATAGAGAATTTGACCAGTTGTTAAATTGTTGAACTTGATGTTGACGATATTGAGCGATCGGATCACGTAGGACTTGCTCGACATTGCCAATTTCGCGAGCAGTCTGATTGCTAGGCGATCGCAAATCTTCATAGCCATCAAGGATAATCAGCGCGTCGGGCTTATAAGCCATCACCTTATGGGCAAGTAGAGATAGCTCGTTACCAGAATTATAGCCAGGTACCGCCGCTGCAATTACTCGATAGCTGCCTTCACGCATACGCGGTGGGAGCACACGCACTGATTCAATCTGATCGGCAAAGTAAGGAATTTCTTTGGGCTTAAACTTTTCGGGGCTGCTATTTTGAACGCGGACACGATCATTGAGCAGTTTTTCAATTTTAAAAGCCAATGCTTTCTGGTTTTTTTCCGCCATATTTGTAAAAGCGGTGGAATTGCCTAGCAAAAATACACGGATCTCTCCCGCAGGTTTATCAATCGGAACAGCCGAATCTTGACGAAAGCTTTGTTCGTTAATCTGCCAATATTCGCTCTTCTGATTAGATATTAGTTCATATCCCAATACGGGGCTACGCCGAACTTGTAATCGACCCGCATCTGGTAATCCAGGATAATTATTGCCATTTCCATCTTGCAAATTAAAGGCATAGGATTGGGCGATCGCCGCATCTTTTTCAGGTGCAATTTGATTATTGCCTGTTGCCAAAACTGCTCCGCGCGCGATCAGTTCCGCCAAGAGTAATAGCAAAGGCAAACCAATCAGAATAACGAGTAAAGTATTTCGCAACCAAGGTTTACGCTTGGATTGCCACGAAGAGTTATATCGAGGTCTACGCATGACTAGGCTATGATGGGCGGCTTTTTAGCTTATCTTAGATTTCTGTAGAAATCTTAAGTAAACTTTGAGACGCGCAAATCGGCTCCTTTAATTTTATTTGAGTTGAATTAATTCAATTTTGTAGCCATCGGGATCTTCTACAAAGGCGATCTCAGTCGTGCCATGCTTCATAGGAGCAGGTTCGCGAGTAATCTTGCCACCTTTTTCACGGATTGCTGCACAGGCGGTATAAATATTTTCCATACCTAGCGCGATATGCCCGTAGCCCGTGCCAATTTCATAAGCACTAGTATCCCAGTTATGGGTTAGTTCGATGACAGCATTGCTTGACTCATCGCCATAGCCGACAAAAGCTAGCGTAAAGCGCCCATCAGGATAGTCCTTGCGACGCAATATTTTCATGTTGAGGACATTACTATAAAAGTCAAGCGATCGCTCTAAATCACCAACTCGAATCATTGTATGTAAAACGCGCATTTTAGTTTTCCTCTAAATTTTCTTTAAAGCCCAAATCAAAATTCTTATTTGCAGGTTAGCGATCGTAATCTTCGTCATCTATACTTTTTTGCTCAACCATCCAGTCAGAATTTTGTCCGCCGATGATTACTTCCTCGATCGCCACATATTCTTTTGTAAACTGCCGCAATGCATTGACTAAAGTATCGATCGCGATCGCATCTGTCGTTCCTAAATCTACCCAGCACCGCGCCCACTCACTTTCGTACTCTAGATCAGTCATATTATGCATAACTGACATCATCTCTTCATCGGCAGCTTGGTTGTCATAGTCAAAATAGCTGACATCCACACCAGATTCGAGAACCTGCATATTGCAAGCATTGAAGCCGCCCAATTTACCAAGCAGAAACCAAGAATTAAATACTTCGTCTAACAGTTGTTTCTCTGACGCAGAGGGAACTTCACTAAATTTTATCCATATCCATAAGTCAAACCAATCACATTCTCTAAATCTAACTTCCATAATTAACTTTTGGATCTATTTAAAGTCTCGATAAAAAATTGTGTCAACCCTAGCTTATGCGAGATCACGTTGCATGGTGAGTAGGAAACATACAAGATTTATTTAGTATTTAAATAATTTCCTAATAATTAAGGATGGCTCTTACTTGTTAAACATAACCCTCACGCCTAGTTTTGAGCATGAGGGTTAAAAGCGCTTTATGTAGTGAATGTACTTAGTGCCACTATACAGAATGTCGTTTAGTTGCCTATTTAAAAGAACCTTGTAACCTTACAACTAATCGCTTAGTTGTATTATTGTCAGGACCTGCAACCGCAAAAAACACAATTCCATTGTCTGCTTCACAACGAACAGATGCGCTGTATCTACCGCTCACCCCAAATGCCCCTAGCCCAATCGGTTCAAAGTTTTCAGTGAATCCAGCTTGCTTTACCGCAGTTTCAGCTTTACTCTCACAAAGTTCTTGGCTAATCGAAATATTTAAGGCGTGATTAAAGATGATTGGATATTGAGCATTAGCGCTAGCAGGAAAAGTTAAAATAGCCAAAAAAGGTAATAATTTCAGAGATCTCATATATTTTCTCCCAAAGTTTATAGTTTTTCTAACGAGCTTTTTTCAATTGTTTTTACAACTTACAATTACAATTGATTTATTCGCCTAGCAATTAGGAGAATGTCCTAATTATCTGCTTTGTAGGGTTTTTTCTTTTAGCCTATATGTCTTAACTTTAGGGCAAGCCCAGATTTTTTATAGATTTGCAACTATGTAGTAGTATTTGTGCAAATAATTTAATTTCTGACTGTACGCTATTTAATGGTTTGTAACGATAAATTACGATACAGTGCTAAAGTTAAGTCCAAACTTAGTCTAAAAGTTTCAAGAAGTGTATCTTAAATTCTTGAATGCGATCGCTGAAGCAAATATTCAGTTGTGAGGAGTATTTCCTACCTGTGGCAACAAATCCCATCAATCTAGATCAGAAAAACGGTTTGACGAATAATCCGTCCAAGACCAAAAAATCTTTTTTAAGCTATAAATGGACACTCTTTATAGTGTTACTTGTGGCGCTACTATCGGGTGGGCTAGGTGCAGGATTAGCCTTTGTATTGAGTAGTAGACCTTTTCAGCAACGTCAGCTATCGACTAACGAAGCCGCAGTATTTAATCGCAACTCCGACAGTATGACTTCAGCGATCGCTGGCGTCCCAACTCTGACACGCCCTGTCAATATCTTGGTGTTAGGGACAATCATGCTTACCTCAGATTTACCCGATGCTCAATCCAAACCCAAAGGAAAGTATTTAGCGGAAGTCGATAACAACTTCAATGGTATGAGCGACGCGATGTTACTCATCCGTTTCGATCCCGCCACTAAAAAGGTTGCTGTACTATCTATCCCTCGTGATAGCCGCGTTAATATTCAAGGTGTCGGCACAACCAAGATAAATTTTGCTAACTATGCGGGCGGTGCATCTTTATCAGCTCAAACTGTTAGCCAAGTATTAGGAGATATCTCTATTGATCGCTATATCCGTTTCAATGTGAATGGGTTTGGCAAATTAGTTGACGCCCTTGGCGATATAGATATCTATGTGCCGAAAAACATGAAATATCAAGATGATAGCCAACACTTATATATCAATCTGAATGCTGGGCAGCAAAAACTAAATGGTAGTAAAGCGATTCAATTTATGCGCTACCGTCATGACGATCTTGGGGACATCGGTCGCGTACAACGTCAACAAGCATTTTTCCGAGCTTTCATTGATCAGAAACTTAAGCCCGAAATAATTATTAAATTTCCTGAAATTCTTGCGATTATCAAGGATAATATTGATACTAATCTTTCTGTCGAAGAAGTACTCGCTCTCGCTGGCTATACTTCAAAAACTGATCGCAAAAGTATCCAAATGCACATGGCTCCTGGACGATTTAGTAACTCTGGAGAGTTTGATAACTTGAGCTATTGGATTTTGGATAATCGACTGCTGACCAAAATCATGAACCAAAGCTTTGGAACTTTCAAACAAACTGATCCAAGTTCTATAGAAGTTACACCTCAAACGCTTAGAGTTACTAAATCGTCCAGGAGCCA
>JAYVVP010000053.1:0-2143 GCA_043786935.1 Pseudanabaena sp.
GATCGAACTTCTGGTCGTCATCATCATCATCGGCATCTTGGCTGCGATCGCCCTTCCTTCTTTCCTGAACCAAGCCAACAAAGCGAAACAGTCTGAAGCGAAGACTTACATCGGTTCTATGAATCGTACTCAACAAGCTTACTATCTTGAGAAAGATACGTTTGCAGGCCAAGACAAGTTTGGTGACTTAGGCTTAGGTATCAAGACAACGACTGGGACTTACAATTATACGATCGCTCCCGCAGTCACCACTGCCGGACTTACTGCTGCGACAGGTCTTGCAAATCCCATTCTAACTACTGCTGCGGTCAAAACCTATGCAGGTGGCGTTCAAATTGGTCAAGTTATAGCAACTAGTGAAGCTACAACGTTAGCGGTTCTTTGCGAATCTGAAAAAGCTAGAGGTGTTACTGGTGGTGTGGATGCAGTAGCAGGATCAGTCACATTCGCAGCAAATGGCGCACCTGTTTGTGCGACAAGCTTTGCTGAACTGAAGAAGTAGTTTTATTATCACAAATTGTTCAATGCTATAACGATTAGCAGTTTTAGCTTACATAGGAGAGGCAAGTGATACAAGACTTGTCTCTCCTATTAGTTTATATGCAATTTAACTACCATCAGCTTATTCTTATATGTTAACCAATACAGAAAATTTAATCCAATCTTTTTTGCTGAATAATGATTATTTAAAACTTTCACTATACTTAGAAGATCTTATTGAGAATGAAGACTTATCTCTCTCTGTCCAAATTAATCTTGGCTTGGCTTATTTATTAAGTGAAAATGAACCTGCTGCGCAAATGATGTGGCTTGCTACGTTAGCAGAAAATCCTGAAGAGACAGATGCGATCATAGAACAACTGTCTATAACTTTAGACGCCGAAGCAAAACGTCAAGAGCACGTGGGGGCAATTGATATGGCGTTGCTGATCAGAAAAAACATGTTCGAGGTAGACCCTGAGAACATCGAGAACCTGCTATTCTTAGTCGGATTAATAACTGTTCACGATCTGTGGCATCTTAATGAAATCTACTTTGATGAATTAATTGAAAAGCTTGCAAGTGATCAAGAAAGTAAGATTAAGGAATCTCTACTAATAGACATGGTACAGCTTCTTCTTGAAAAAGCGCCCATGCACCCAAGAAACTCTGACTTTATAGATGTTTGCTGTCAAAGAATTGATGATCAAGAGGCATTTCTTCAAGCTCTTTTCCCTGTTCTCATATGGATATCTCACTCTCTACGAAATCCAGGAAAAGCGGCTCAAATGGCAGAGATATACTTAAAATATCATCCAGATTCTGTGAATCTTTTAGGGCAAGCCGTATTATTTTGTCAAGATGCACAACTGTACGCGTCAGCCAATGTCAAGTCAGAGAGATTCTATGACTTAAACTCGTTACCTGTTCATAAAATATTTGCGAGCTACCTTATGGTTCGTGGAATTCTAAGCTCAGGTGAAAGAAGCCTGCATTCAGATAGAATCATTAAACGTCACAGCGCTCTCTTAGAAACATTAAATTTGGAAGACGTTCTCAAAGGCAATCATGTAGATGCATTGCGCATTATTTCATCAACATTTTTCTTGCCTTATCTGAATGACTCACTGAATAACATTGTCATGCGTAGGAGAGTCATCCAATTTGCATGTCAATCGTTGTCCCTTCTAGGAGGATATCCTCAGCAGTCAAGCCCGACTTTGAATAGGGGTAAGCCTAAGGACTCTTCAAAGATTCGAGTAGGATACCTGTCACACTGTCTCAAAAGTCATTCTGTGGGATGGCTTGCACGATCGCTAATCCAACACCACGATCGATCGCAGTTTGAAATCTACGGATATGAAATTAGTGATTATCCTAATGACGGCGTACAAAATTGGTATAGATCCCAGTTCGATAAGACGTCTTGTTTAGAAGCAGACTTTGCCAATAATGCCAGTGAGTTTTACACGAAAATAAAAGAAGATGATGTCGATATATTGATTGACCTAGATAGCATTACCTTAGATATAAGCTGCGAAATTCTTGCCATGAAGCCTGCACCCATTCAAGCAACCTGGTTAGGGTGGGATGCGATCGGGATGAGCGCGATCGATTATTTCATTGCAGATCCATATGTACTTCCAGAAAATGCACAGGACTA
>JAYVVP010000054.1:0-2139 GCA_043786935.1 Pseudanabaena sp.
GCCGCATGATGATAATACCAAGCTAACTCGCGATCGCTAATGTAACCCGTAATATAAACGCGATTTTCTAAACCCAATTCCTTTACTAATTGCCGAATATCATCACAGCGATCGCGCCGCATACCAACTAAAGAATCAGGTAACTGTCCCACTAAAACCAGCTTTACTTCAGTTAAGTATTCAGACAATTTAGCAAAAGCTCTGACTAAAGTCGCAAGATTTTTGTGTTGATAGTGATTAGCAACAGAAAGGATAAATGGTTGAGTAACTATTGGATTGTTTGTTCTACCAAGCGTAATATTAAGATTAGACAAACTTAATCTATCTAATCTGTCCCATATAATTGGGGTATAAATTACCGAAGGTAAATGACTGGATTTATAGGTTTTCTGAATATCTTTTTTAACAAATTCAGAAATTGTTACAGTTACATCTGCGCTGCTTAAAGTCATATGATGAGCTAATCGCAACCACAAATTTTTATACCAAGAAAATAGATGTGGAAAGTGCAAATAATTAAGATCGTAAATAATTGTGGCACAGGGAATTTTAAGAAGCGAGCGACAGGGAGTAAAGTAATTAGTATTAATTAATCCATCAAGTTTGAATCTGTTTGCAATTATAGGTAATTGAAAAGCTTCACTAATAAAGCGATTGCCAAAAATCTTGATCGGAACAATATTGAGTGATTTCCTTAAATTTAAATCTTTTAGCCAAGACACTAATTCATGATTAATAAATACATACAAATCTATATCTGGATGCTTTTCTAAACCAATCAGTAGCCCTTTGAGGACAAATTCTGCGCCACCAACTTGACTAGGTTTTAGAAATAAACTATTAATGCCGATTTGCATGGTTTTGCTTTGCCTGTATCATCATCATGATGATATCTTGCATTTCGTATTTAGCTTGCCAGCCGAGTTTTTCCTTTGCCTTTTGGGGATTTCCGCAACTTTTCATGATTTCCGAAGGACGAAAAAGGCTTTGATCGATAACAATGCGATCGCTTGGATCGATGCCAAAATACGCAAATCCTGTTTCCACAAACTTTTGAAGGCTATTGCTTTTACCAGTAGCGATCGCATAATCCTCAGCCACTGGCTGTTGAAGCATGAGATACATAGCTTCCACATAATCGGGAGCCCATCCCCAATCTCTTTGAATATTGGTATTACCTAATATTAATTGCTCAGAACCACCTTCTGCAATTCGACAGATAGTAGAAATAATTTTTTGAGTTACAAATCTTTCAGGTCTTAAAGGAGAATCATGATTAAATAGAATTCCTGAACAAGCAAAAATATTATAGGCTTCGCGATAATTTGCTACTTCCCAAAATGCAGCAGCTTTAGCTACAGCATAAGGACTACGCGGCCGAAAAGGCGTTAATTCATCCGCAGCAAAATCCCCGTCAGTATTACCAAAACATTCACTAGAACCAGCATTATAAAACTTGATCGGGGCTTTAGTAAAACGAATTGCTTCCAATAAATTGAGAGTTCCTGTAGCAATACTTTCTAGAGTCTCGACAGGTTGAGCAAAAGATAACCCCACTGAAGTTTGTCCTGCCAAATTATAAATTTCATCAGGTTCAACTTTAATTAATACCTGTAAAACACTACGAAAATCGTTAAGAGCCATTGACTCAAGTTGCACACTCTCTTTAATTTCAAGAGTCTCTAAATTACGAAAAGATGAAACTTCTGCATCTCTAGAAGTACCGTATACAGAGTGACCTTTTTGTAATAATAAAGAAGCAAGATATGCACCATCTTGTCCTGAGATACCACAAATTAATGATTTTTTCATGGCGCGATTTAGTATGTAATTGTCATGATAACTAAAGTAACTGTTATTCGATTACAAAATAAATCTTTGGGTGAAGGGATTCAGGAATTTTGGGAATATCGTGAATTGCTTTATACTCGGACGCGTCAACAATCAGAGCTTTTGCGTCAGCGAAAATTCAATCAGTTAGATTTTTCACATTTAATTGAGGAGATTATAGATTTGGGAAATCGACATTACGATCAATTTAGAGTCACGGTTCATGCAATTGATCGCGCATTTGTTAAAGTGGCAAGTGGAACATTGGCGACGATCTAACAGTTGGCGAGCGACAATCGAGTGCAACGT
>JAYVVP010000055.1:0-2138 GCA_043786935.1 Pseudanabaena sp.
GCTAGCATCCCCTCTAAAAGCGGCGCAGCACACTAACAGTGTGCGCGATTGCCCAACTTCATCAGATAACGCCTGCAATTGCTCAGCCGTTAAGCTTTGCGTGGTGACATAGATAAAATCATTTTCAGTACTAAAGCCATGCTGCCAATAATGGTCTGTACTAGGTGCGTAACTAAAACCCTCAAGCTTGCATATCGCCTCTGCCAACATTTCAGGGTTGTATTCTTTGTTAATTACCCACTGGTTATATACATCTTGTTTTAGCAGGCTAGGTGCAAGACTGTAATAGCGGAAGCCACCACCACCTTGCCAATTCATCGACTGACTGACCCCACTTTGATCTTCACCATCTATCACTTTTTGCAAGCGCAGCATAATATGAGAATGACAATGATCCCCTAGCTCAATCATAATCCAACGACGTCCCATTTTATGTGCAACTGCCCCAGTACTGCCTGAGCCAGCGAAGGAGTCGAGAACAATATCTCCCGGGGAAGAAAAATGCTTCAGTACAATTTCTAAAAGTGATTCAGGCTTTTTCCCAGATCTAAAGTCAACACCACCCTCATGGCGACAATTACCAAAACTCCCAGCAAGGTCATAAAAATTTTCTATCGGTGAAGTTTGAGCTTCTGCATCTGGTTCGAGCTTTGCTAATGGCACGCCTTGATAGTATTTACCCTTAGTTGCTGTTGATCGTGCTGGTCCACTCAAATATCTATATCCTAAGCCATCATCTCCGATACCGCTGACTTTATACAGAGCACCGAGCCCATCATCAGCTACACGTCCCGCGAGGAAGTCTCTAAAAAAGCGACCTGAAGAATTTCCATCAAGTATTGATCCTGTAGCCCAAATCTCTTTAAGTCCTTTAGCTGAACCTTCATTCCGCTCTACCTTCCACTCACCTGTTTGATAAACTTGTACATTTTTACCTCCCAAGTTGATAGTTCTGCCCAGTCCCGTTTCGATAATCTCATAACAAAATTTATCGAAGGATAAAGCTTTGGTATTTTGATTCGGTTGAGCACCATAATCCTTTCGATATACGTGAATTTGCTCAACTTGCTTATGAAATGCCATATCTTGCTTCAGTGTCTTTTCAGCATATCTAACCTGAATATACATTGTCACTAGATAATTTGATCGTCCAAAAATTTCATCCATCAGTACTTTTAGGTAATGACCTTCTGAGTCGTCAATATGGCAACAAATAAATCCTGTAGGAGAAAGTAATCTTCTAATCACTTCTAGTCGGTCGCGCATTAATCCTAACCAAGTTGAATGTTCCAAAGCATCATCGTAGTATTCAAACGCGCTACCCGTGTTATAAGGCGGGTCAATAAACACACAATTTACTTTACCTGAGAACTCTTGCTCTAAAGCCTTCAATGCCAACAAGTTATCGCCAAAAATCAAACGATTATCAAAAATATCGCTTTCACTCACCCGATGCTTCGCGTGATAACTCTTGGCAGGATCCTCCAACAAAATACGCGGCTCCAACTTTGGCCGCACATCTTTACCTATCCAAGTTAATTCTAATTTTTGTTTTTTCATATTTATGTTATTAATTTTTTTCGAGATCGAATTATGGTAATCAACTGCTTTGAGCTGCTAATGTCTTGCAACAATTGATTAGGATCGGGAATTGTGGTCGTTGAAGGCGCATGAGCATCAGTCAAATTATGGCAAATTTGAAGAAGTCTCTTTACTTCATCACATTCAGATTGCGGGATACCAATCAATTTTTTGACATTTCCTGCCTTAATCTGAGACTCAAATCTGCAAACAATTCCATCAAGCAACTCAACTTCAACAATTCTCTCTAAAGTTGAGCGTAGCCGCGAATAGGCATGGCGCATTTCTTCAACATTTGCAGCATTAGGCTGTGGATTCCACTTGGCACTGATGACTTTATGATTTTGCTCTAGCTCGGACAAACAATCGAGAGGTTTCTTGCTATCCCACGGAAGTCCTTCCACATATTGCCCTGGTGCTCCATTATTCCATTCCAATGTTAGTACTTTTGGCTGAATTACTGCTTTATGAGCGAAAGCTAGAAGGTCGTTCAAAAAAACAACATCATGGGTAAAAACTATGACTTGTCTTTGTTTCGCTTCGACGACAAGACGGTC
>JAYVVP010000056.1:0-6221 GCA_043786935.1 Pseudanabaena sp.
TGACGGCTCAACTGGCGGCTGTATTGTCGTGCTTCAGACCCTATTATTTTTAATAGCGATGATTTTTGCGCCTAAGCATGGATTGCTCGTCAGAAACAGAAAGCAAATGGCTGAATCTTCGTAAGTACAAACATTACAAAAGAAAATATTTATAATCCAGTCCTACTCTTATTTGTCATATTAGGATTAGGTGAAATCAGCGGCGGCTATTTATTCTGGTTCCTTGATTCTTGGCTTGGTAACTGCGATGTTAATAACATCTTAAATCGTAATTCTTGGGAAAAAGCAAACCTTTAGCTAAACACTAACTTCTCATCCTCCACAGTGATATTAATCGTATGCCCTTCTGCAAAAGTTCCTTCGAGGATTTTGGTAGCGATCGGGTTTTCGATTTCTCGTTGAATTGCTCGTTTGAGTGGACGCGCACCATAGGAGGGATCGTAACCAACGGCGGCGATATAGTCTTTGGCAGCTTCGCTCAGTTTTAGGGAAATCTTCCGATCGCTAAGTCTATTTTCAATGCGTTTAATTTGTAATGTGGCGATCGCGCGAATCTCATTGCGGCGCAAGGCATGGAAGATCACGGTTTCATCGATGCGATTGAGAAACTCAGGACGGAAGTGAGTGCGAAGGACATCAAGTACGCGATCGCGCATTTCGTCATACTTAGAGTCTCCATCAAGATCGCTGGGTAAATCCTTGGATACTTCTAATATGCGATCGCTACCAATGTTACTGGTCATAATGATCACTGTATTTTTGCAATCCACTAAACGTCCTTGGCTATCAGTAATTCGCCCATCATCAAGAACTTGCAAAAGAATATTGAATACATCAGGGTGAGCCTTTTCGACTTCATCAAATAGCACCACTGAATAAGGATGACGACGCACTGCCTCTGAGAATTGTCCACCCTCTTCATAGCCGACGTATCCAGGGGGCGCACCTATCAACCGCGAAATGGAGTGTTTCTCCATATATTCAGACATATCGATGCGAACCATTGAAGCATCAGAATCAAAGAGGAATTCGGCAAGCGCTCTTGCAAGTTCAGTTTTGCCAACTCCTGTTGGTCCTAAGAATAAGAATGAACCGATCGGTCGATTGGGGTCGTTCATGCCTGCGCGAGCGCGACGAATTGCTGAGGCTACTGAGGTTACTGCTTCTTCTTGACCGATCACGCGATCATGGAGATGCTTCTCTAGAGTCAGTAATTTTTGACGTTCTGAGAGTAATAACTTATTAAGCGGAATCCCTGTCCACCGTGCAACAATCTCGGCAATATCATCTTCTGTAACCTGTTCACGAGACAAAGAGCTTTCAGAACCTGCACGGCTAATTTCCAGCTCAGCCTCATCGAGATTGTTCTCTAGTTCAGATAATTTGCCATATTTTAGTTCCGCCGCCTTGTTAAGATTGAACTCGCGTTCCATTTGATCGATTTGCTGCTTAGTTTGATCGATCTGTTCCTTAAGTGAACGCAAATTAGTAACTGCATCTTTTTCAAGCTGCCAGCGATCATTTAGCTTGGTGAAGCGATCGCTTAGTTCATTCATTTCATTGTCAAGACGTTCAAGGCGATCCTGTACGGCTTTGCTGCTCTTATTTTTGTAAGTTACCTTGCCATCAGCTTCGACTCGTTCGACTGCTGTTGCATCTTTTTCTTTTTGCAAAGAAAATCTTTCCATCTCCAACTGTCTGATACGGCGATCAATTTCATCTAGTTCCAACGGTCTAGAATCCATTTCCATTTTTAGTTTTGCCGCTGATTCGTCAACGAGATCGATCGCTTTATCTGGCAAGAAACGATCAGTAATATAGCGATTAGAAAGTGTCGCTGCCGCCACCAGTGCTGAATCAGAGATAGTTACGCCATGATGCAATTCGTAGCGTTCTTTCAATCCTCGCAAAATTGAAATTGTATCTTCGACTGTCGGCTGCTCGACTACGACTTGCTGAAAACGCCTTTCTAGAGCCGCATCTTTCTCGATATATTGTCGATATTCATCGATAGTTGTTGCGCCAATACAGCGCAGTTCGCCCCGTGCTAACATTGGTTTGAGAATGTTTCCTGCGTCCATTGCGCCTTGCTGGGTTGCCCCAGCGCCAACTACCGTATGCAATTCATCAATAAACAGCACAATCTTCCCATCAGAATTGAGAACTTCTTTCAGGACTGCTTTAAGCCGATCTTCAAATTCACCGCGATATTTTGCTCCTGCAATTAGCGAACCCATGTCAAGGCTAATAATTGTGCGGTCTTTTAACGATTCTGGAACATCACCACGAATAATTCTTTGCGCTAACCCTTCTGCGATCGCGGTTTTACCTACCCCTGGTTCACCAATTAGTACAGGGTTATTTTTAGTCCGTCGCGATAATACTTGCACTACTCGCCGAATTTCATCGTCACGCCCAATCACAGGATCGAGTTTACCTTCCTTGGCTTGCTCAGTCAGATCACGCCCATATTTCTCCAACGCCGCATATTTGGCTTCAGGATTTTGATCCGTGATCGTCTGACTGCCCCGCTGCGCTTTAATGGCTTCTTCTAACCGCTTGCGATCAATGCTCAGATCGCGAAATAAGCGCTTACCAAAGCGATCGTCATCGGCTAAGCCTAATAGCAAATGTTCAACCGCCATAAAGTCATCGCCAAAGCCCTTGCGACTTTCTTCAGCGCGATCAAGCCATATTTCTAAGTTGCGCCCCAAATACAACTGCTCTGGACTAGCCACACGCGGCTGTCTCCGCAAAAATTCTTCCACCTGTCGCCGCGCCCTTGCCATTGGCACTGACAACGCTGCAAATATGGTCGTAGTCAAGCCTTCTTCCTGCTCCAACATTGCCATCAACAAATGCTCAACTTCGAGTTGCTGATGTTGCGATCGCCTAGCGACCTCTTGCGATTTAACGATCGCTTCCCATGCTTTTTCGGTAAATTTTTTCGGATCGGTTGGTTGCATTAGACTAGTTGCATTCGAGCGCGTAATAATCAGTAGGAGTTAAGCATAGTCTAAAATACTATCCCTTGGAATGGGGGCTTTTAGACTATTTCATTTTGAATTTGATTTCCTACGTTAGATCTGATCTAACTTCGAGCACTACTGTTACTAATTTCTCTACTTCTCTTACTTTTTTGTCCTGCAATTAGAAATTTTATCCTCATGTCAAAATCATTGAAAAAGTCTACTTTTATCGCTTCTATCGTACTGAGTACATTCGCGATCGCTGATATTGCGATCGCCCAGAACTCGATTCCTAAAACTCCAGATCGGGTCGAAGATTGCGAAATTTTGATTATTGGTGGTGGTGTGGCGGGTACAGCAACAGCATATGAAGGGTTGCTAGAGGGGCGTACTGTCTGCATGACCGAGATTACTGATTGGATCGGTGGACAGCTTACATCTCAAGGCACATCGGCATTGGATGAAGCCAAAAAACAACGCAATCTTTGGTTCTTTCCCCAAGGCTATACCGAATTTCGGAAGCGGATTGAGCAGAAATATGGAAAACTGAACGCGGGAGATTGTTGGGTTAGTGTTTCTTGTTTTATTCCTAATACTGCACAGCAAATACTTGTGGAAATGTTGCAAGAAGCTGCCCGAGAAGGAAATGGCAAGCTGAAATGGTTTCCGAATACTGTAATTAAAAAGTTAGAAATGAGTGCTGATGGTAAATTTATCAATGGTGCGATCGCCATTCAACATAGCCCTACCACTAATACTGCACCGCTAAACACCGAGCCACTTTCACAAATTATTGAAGACGCTTATCGCTATGAAAATTCGCCACGATTACAAAAGCAATTAATTCGGTTTACTCCGTTAGCAAATGTAAATACACAACAAAAACGTCCAACCGATTGGTTTGTGATTGACTCCACAGAAACAGGCGAAATCATTGCTCTAGCGGATGTGCCCTATCGAGTTGGTATCGATCCGCGATCGCATCTCAATCCCTCTTCGCCAGTAACTACCAATGATGCTTATTGCACTCAAGGTTTCACCTATACCTTTGCAATGGAACAAACTCATGAGGCTCAGCCCCAGCAGAAACCTACTTTTTATGATCGCTATCTGCCCTATTACGGCTCTGATCCAAAGCCAAATCTAGCTAACTTTGACACTATCTTCACCTATCGTCGCATCTTGAGCGCAGAAGCTGAATCTCCTAAGAAAAATGCCTTTGGAGTCTCAGCCATGAAAGCAGGTGATATCTCAATGCAAAACTGGGTTTGGGGCAACGATTATCGTGCAGGGACGGCTCAAGATAATCTCATTTATTCTAGAGAGCAATTGCAGCGATCGGGACAGCTAGAGCCAAATGGATGGATGGGAGGCTTGCGAACCGAAACCCTCAAAAGTGGTGAAGAAATTGCTCTCGGTTTTTATTACTGGCTAGTAGCAGGAACCACCGATTCACAACAAAAAACTAATTGGAAAAAACCTTTCCCTAACCATCGCTTACTAACTGGTTTGGGCTCGCCAATGGGAACGCTGCATGGACTATCCAAATACCCCTATATTCGTGAATCAAGGCGGACTATCGGTCGCCCTTCCTATGGCTATCCTGAAGGCTTTAGTATGTCAGAGGTTGATGTTTCGCAGGTAGATTTTAGTGCTGAACTTTACCGCAAAAATCTCTCTGAGCAAACTTATCGCGATCTATGGAAGGCTCTGGCGGGTTTAGAGACAACTAGCGCGATTAGAAATAATACTGATCCCAATCAAATTTCTCGCCGCACCCGTTCGACTATTTATCCAGACGCGATTGGCATCGCTCAATATTATCTTGATTTTCATCCTTGTTTAAGCGAGTATCCAGTCGAAAAAGCTGGCAATACAGAACGAGCAGGAGTGCGAAATGGTCATGGAGCTGCTTTCCCTGGACAGATCCCATTGCGATCGCTAATCCCTCAAAAAATCGACAATCTACTCGTGTCTGGCAAAAATATTGCCTACAGCTACATCGTTGCTGCAGGTTATCGCGTCCATTCCTACGAGTGGTCAGTGGGAGCCGCCGCTGCGACAACAGCAACGTTTGCACTGTCTGAAGGAATCTTGCCCTATCAATTAGTTGAAAATTTGCCGAGAGTTAGCCCCCAACTTTCCCAATTACAGCAAAAGCTAGTGCAGAACAATAATGCGATCGCTTTCCCTGATACTTCTATTTTTAATCTCAACTGGAGTGATTGGAAAATTTGGTAATTATAGCAATTTGCTTTCAAACCTACCACAACTAATAATATCAACCCCAAAAATTGACACACTAGATTTATTTAATTGCTTGGACATCCTTTGTGGTAAAACCATGAGCACTTAATTCTTTGTTTAAAGCGATCGCATTTTTGACGCGATCAACAAATAGAACTCCATTCAAATGATCCATTTCATGTTGAATTACTCTTGCTAACAAACCCTCAGCGATAAGGTGCTTCGGTCTACCATCTTCATCGCGATATGAAACTTCGACACGATGAGGACGCACGACATCAAGAAATACATCAGGAATACTCAGACACCCCTCTTCGCCAGTGACCAAGTCTCCGCCTGAAGTCTTTACTTCAGGGTTGATCATCACTAAAGGTAGCTTGCTTTCGTCTTTGAGTTCAAGATCGATGACAAGTAATTGTTTGTTATATCCCACTTGCGGCGCAGCCAGACCGATTCCGTCGTTGCTATACATGGTTTGCAACATTTCGACAATAATTTGCCGAATTTCGTCATTTACTTTGCTAATGCGCTTAGCTGGCTGACGTAAAACGCGATCGCCTAAAGTATGAACTTGCAGTGGAGGATTTTTGAGTTTTTGTTTGGGTACTTTTATTGAAATTGCAGACATTGCCACTTAGCTTGTAAAAATAACTGTTGTCGATAACTATTTATATTTTGACACAGTTTCATACATCATGGGTCAGGATGATTGGAGCTAATTTCACGCGAGAGCATTTCTTCCAAGCGGTGAATTGTCTGATTCTGAATACTAATCATACGGCTAAGCTCAGCTATCTCTTTATCTCTTAAACCATCAATTTTCTGATGTAAAGACTCAATCTCCATCTCTGCTTTCACATTAATATCAAGATCCTGCTTTGCTTTATCTCGATCAATTCCAGACTGACGATTTTGACTCATTAAAATAAATGGAGTCGCATAAGCAGCTTGAAAACTAAGTGCAAGATTTAGAAGGATAAATGGATATTCATCCCAATGTTTAAT
>JAYVVP010000057.1:0-2117 GCA_043786935.1 Pseudanabaena sp.
AACTACAGGATTATCAATTTCATGATCTCCCTTGACCTCGACGATGACATAGGTATCATCATTTTTTTGAAACAGGAAGTCAGGGTAATAGCTGCGAACCGTATGGGAGTCAGGATCGATATATTGAATATAAAAATCTGACTGCCCGTGTGTGAGCATCCCTGTAAAGTAAAGTTTTTTAACCCTGCCATCTTTGAGTAAATTCCAGAAAAGTGTTTGCTCAGGTTTTGAGTCAAAGCAGTAGGTATCAAGATGAAAGCTTTTCTCTGCCTGCTCTGGAATCGTGATGCTTGATCGCTCTACAGTATCTTTTGGGTCTGCGCTAATTCTGTAGAAGCCATCTTTAGGGATTTTGACTAGATCGATTTCATAGGGTTCAGTTTGCTCTGTGGTGGTGATGTTATAAAGTTCGTCAAATAAATGAGGGATTACCCAGTCATAAAGCACTTCATTAAACTCATTCACAGCGCTGACGATCGCCTCAATGCCCTCTTGAGTATTTTCGAGAATATCCTCAATGGTTAGAGGTGATTTGTTGAGGTAACGTGATATCTCAGCGACTAGGGTAAATTGGCTAAACTGACGCTTTTCTCGGACATGGGTAATGTCTTCAGCTTTGACTTTCTTTTTGTTGGAGGCGATCCGTAAGCCGTCTTGCTGTGTGTGCCTGATACGATACTTTTCTCGATCGCATTCATCTAATTTCAGGCTAATCCCTTTCACTAACGGCTTTTCCTTCATGTGAAACTGTTTGCGAATACGTTGCAGTTTAATTTTTGCTACTGGTGGGATAACTCGCACCTCGATCGTCTTTTTATCCTTACCTGCGTCCTCCATATCTTTGATACTGATACGGAAATTTTGCTGTAACTCAGCGTCTAGGATGGTTTTGTTGTCTTGGCTGAGATAGACATAGCCTGTTTGCTGTGTGTCTCCGATCGCCCGTAAACATCGCATAGTTGCTTGAAGAACAAATATTTTTGACCTTGGCTGACGGAACAGGGCAACACTAAACAGCGATCGGCAATTCCAACCCTCGCGCCCTTTGTTGACCAGTAGGATAAATTGTTTATCTGATTGGGGAGTGTCAAGACGGTTAAACTCGCGGATCTCATCATTACTGGTTATTTTTTCATCACCAACATTAACTAAGATCGCGCTAGAGGGGATGTTATGTTTTGCAAGTGCCGCTTCGATTGCGGGGCGCAGTTCCTTTTGCAACTCATCAATAGTGGCGGCGAAAAATGCCATTTTTGGGAGCATTCCCTCATGACGTTGGTTTGCATTATTTTTTAGGAAGTCTGCGATCGCCACATCAATAAACTCAGTCGTTTTGGTGTTGGTGTAGCCATTGATTTTGACTTTCTTGAGAAAACCTTTAGCGATCGCCTCTTGTAATCCATAGGCATAGACCACTTCAGGCAAAATTTCTTTGCCAACATAGGGTGTACCCGTGTAGTTATAGCAAGCAACCACGCGAGTACCCGAGTTATCTAGGCTAGAGGCAAGCTCATCGACAGTTTTTCGCAAACTGGTTTCTGTTTGTTTAAGCCCCATATCATTAGCAAGTTTGCTACCAAAGGCATGATGAGCTTCATCAATAAAGATGCCTAGCTGCTCTAGTCGTCTGATTTTCTCAAACCGTTGATTGGTGCTGAGTGCGGTATCGTCATCAGGCTCATCAAAGCCATAGAGATCTTCATTAGCAGCATAGACACTATCGGCTTGATAGGTTGGTTTACCACTCCCCATGAGTTTCTCTAGGGGAGCTTTTTCTTTGTTTTGACGCTTGAGGATAATTTTCTGAGTATTCGAGACAATGATATTAAATCTTGATTTGTCGATGGTGCTAAGGGTTGCCCCTGCTTCATCAAGGAAGTGAAAGCGGATATTACTAGAAATAAAGTTGAGATATTCAGGGGGAATAACCTTGGACTTATCAAAGGTTTCTATCTCGCGTAATGATTGCAATACGGTTTTGTCGGGGGCAAAGACAAGGGCATTATGGCAATATTTTTGATCTTTGGGGAATTTATTGGCAAGAATGAACTCATAAAAAATACAAGTTGCCATCAAAATTGTTTTGCCTGTCCCCATCGTCAGCGCAAAGATGTAGT
>JAYVVP010000058.1:0-2116 GCA_043786935.1 Pseudanabaena sp.
GCTTTAAGATGATCTGTCAGTTGAAGGGCTAAAAGCATCAAAATTACGTTATTAGATTCTTCATTATTGCAGGATCGATCATTTCTTGCACTTCCCTTAGCGATCGCCTTGCAACTACTCACTCGCCTCGATACCGAACATCAAGCCTGGATCGAAGAAACCCGTCAACAAATCGCCATCGGGATCGCCGAACTCGAACGCGGTGAAGGCGTTGATGGAGCAACTGCGATGGAGGGATATCTTCAACAATTTCAGGCAGCACGGCAAACGCGGCTCTTATGAATTTTATCCTCGCGCCCAGCACTACCCGCGCTCTCAATACTAATTCTAATCGCTTGCTTTTCTTGAGTGTTCGAGACTGTGATGTCCTTCACAAAGTAGGACAAGATATTCGTATCTCTCATGCCCTAAATTTTTGTAGTGCAGATGATGAACATGCAATCCTCTTGTAATATCTCCAGCGCAATTCAATCGAAATATATCCCAATCTCTATCTGAGCAGAATTTACATCTGGCATCAGAAATTAAGAGAATAGCAGCTCTGACTTTCAGCCAATGGAGTGTGCGTAAATATCCAGATTTATAGTTAAGAGATTGAAGCCGATCTAATTCAGAGGTCGAAGGATAAACGATGTTAAGATTAAACCATAATGATTTAATATTTTCTAATGTCAATGCTTTTGAAAGCTTATCATAATAATCGCATTCTAAAGAACTTGCAAGAGCAGACGATATGTGCTGAGTACCAAAATGACGTGTATTAATTAATATCTTTGTCTAATTAATATTTGCCTCAAAAGTTCGCTCAAAATCTTTCCGATTTTCCCAGAAAATATTATTGTTAACTTCTTCATCACCATAAGTTTTAATATAACTAGAAGTATTATGCTTGGAATGAAAGCGATATTCATGCTGATGATAATATAACTTTTTTGTTAATCTTTTATATTCATTAGACCATTTCAAATAAGGATCTTTACATTCTTCAGGAGATAATTCAAAATATTGAGAGAACTCATTAAACTCTATAGGTCTGAACCAATCTAAATTAAAAATATTCATGTTGCACTCTACGTGAATTTATATTGGTGTCGTAGATTGGTAATGCCTAGACTAAGCTAAAACTGCCCGATAGTCGATCTGTAAATATTATTTGGCGATCGCTAACATGTTACATTACACCATATTTTCAAATATTCAGTACAGTAATTACCACATCACTCAAATTGATTATGGCTCAAAACTCTCATTACATGTATTCCTCAAAATCCACCAATGGCTCGTCAAAACGATCGTGAATCTTAATCGCTCCTTTCCAAAGACCGAATCCCTGTCTTTTGTTACCTGTGGTTAGATCCGTTGATGCTTGAGTATTGGCATCTAAATTGGATTTGGCTCTAAATTCTACAAATTCGGCAAATGCTAATATTTGCTGCTGCAAGTCTACTGGTAAGGTGTGGATCTTCTCGATTGTCATTCGTTCAACCGGACTCATACTCAGTTGGTGGATAGTTTAGTGACTCGATCCTAGCAAAAATTGAGAACGATTGTTCGTTCGCATAGCGTCTCTGGAAGAGAATCGATGCCAATAAAATTCGGCTAAACCCAATATGTTTTCTAGTGTCAGTCCGTGAAGGTGGACTTTGCGTCATTAGCAGCGGTTTCAACCGCTGAACTGAACCTAACTGGGCGATAATGAATTGCATAATAATTGATAACCGATCTCCGCTCCTACCATGTCAGAAATATCAATCGAATCTACGCTGCAAGAAGCGCGGCTATTTAGCCCATCAGCAGAATTTTCCCAAGCTGCACAGATTAAAAGCTTGGCAGAATATGAGAGCATCTATGCCCGCGCCCAAGCCAATCCCGAACAGTTTTGGGCAGAACTCGCTGACAGCGAACTGCATTGGTTCAAGAAGTGGGAAACAGTATTGGATTGGCAACCCCCATTTGCTAAGTGGTTTACAGGCGGTAAAATTAATATCTCGTATAATTGTCTCGATCGACATCTCACCACTTGGCGCAAGAATAAAGCCGCGCTAATCTGGGAAGGCGAACCAGGCGACTCCCGCACGTTGACTTACGCTCAGTTGCATCGCGAAGTCTGTCAGAT
>JAYVVP010000059.1:0-6162 GCA_043786935.1 Pseudanabaena sp.
CCAAAAACCAAGTAACAACTTAGTTAATAGAATTTGACTATCAGGACTACTCCCATTAGGTAAAGCAAACCAATATGCAGATATTGTTCCTATAAAACCAATGACAATTGCGGTAAGGGCAGCAGCGATCGCAAACTGATATTTCTTCTTTACAAAAAATACGCAAGAAAGCCAATAAAGTGGATTTGCCAACCAGCCGATCGCGGGTATTTGCAGGAATAATAATCCGAGTACGCCCCAAGCAGTAACTTCAATCCCTCTCATATTAACCATGACACCTGAGTATGATGTCTTGTAATTGACGATCTCAAAGACAAGTGCGGGCAAAATCAATCCCATCGTATACAGCGATAAAGATACTCCTAATAGAAATAAACGGTGCTTGAAAAAAGGTGTTTTTTTCATGGTTCAAGATGCAAACTCATAATTAATCTTTGTGGTTTTTCCTATGAAGTACAGACGAAGCCCTTCTGGATGCTCCCAACCCACTTCACCTTCTAAGGGAATCCTCATTCCATTCTGCACCGAATATTCTCTAAAATTGCCTACCCAAGGCATAAACATCAATTTGTCACCAACTACGCTATGACAACGAGCCTCGGCACGCATACTGGTGATTAACCCCTGAGCATCAAACTGAAACACGACTGAGGCGGCGGTTTTGCCATCGGTCAAGGTAGCGCGACTAGAATGCTGATTGATCGCTTCCCAGACTACACCCTGACTAGGTAGCAGCGATGTCGGATACCAAACCGTTTCTGCAAGGAAGCGCAACAATTCGCCTTGGTTTAATTCAGGAGTATTGTGCATTTTAGCAACCGTGAAAAGACCGAGTATTGAAGCTTGTAGATTGCCTTCTCCTAGAAGATAGGCATCATGGACAAATATATTTATGAATGGAAACATCTGGATTTTTGCATCCCAATCGAAGCCTAACCTTTGGGCAATCACAAGTTGCGTAGCGGTAAACTTATGCCATTTATCCTCTGTTTCATTCATATGAAACTGTCCTGTCTGAGAGAGTTCAACCTTTGTGATGATCGCTTGTCCATCCTGAAGGACAGTTTTAAAATATCGCTGTACAGGCTCTGGCAAGTCTACAATCTCTTTCGGATCATAAGTTCTAGGCTGAATTGATTGTTGTCCATTTGTTAACTTAACTCGTAGTTTATTAGTGGCAGACTGCCAGCGATCGCTACCATAAATGACAGCAATTCCAAAGCTAACTAAGATTAAAACACCAATAATTGCTATCCATTTAATCCACATAATACTCTCAAGCATATTTTTAGAACGAAATATTCCTAGTTTATAATTCTATCTATCAAGTAGTATCTTTCTTTCTATTAGTGTCTAGATTTATAACATTTTCCAAATTAGAATCTAATAACAAGTTCTGTTTAATTGGTGGACAATTCACTGGGATTTCTGGTCGGTGCGAAAGATTTGCCCTATGTAGATAAAGACTACGGTAAGAAACATCACCCCTAAAAACTGGATACCAAGATCAAAGTGCATAGAATCAATAAAATTACTATGCAAAATTTTTAACCGATACTTGATAGATTTCATTTTTGGTAGTGCCATGAAACAAAATTACCTGATTTTATGAGTTAATCAAATCAATATACTAAAACTTGATAAATATGTGGAGAGTAGTTTTTATCCCCACATATTTTGAGATCACAGAATCTCAGTCCAATTAACCTAGATCACTAACTTTTTCTTGTTAGCTTTGGCTAACTTGCGGTTCAAAACAACACCGAATCCAAGAGAAGCTAAAGCAATCCCAAATATACTAGAAGGCGAGGGAACAGGTTTTGCATTGGGTGCAGTACCTATCAGATAAACGTCAAATGTTGTGTAAGCAGTACTCATCCCTGCCAGCACAAGTTGAGGCTGTCCACTATACACCTCAGTCACACAAAGTATTGGACAACGAGCTGACTCGCTGGCAGGATTACCAGACGCATCGGCAGTATACAAATAGCCGCCAAAAACCACTAGATCAGTACTAGAATTTCTAGATGAACCATTGAACGAGAAGCTATCCAATAATTTTCCTGTTCCTGACTCTACCAAATCCAGTCCTCGATTAGAACTACCAAAACTGGCAAAATCGCCTCCAGCAAATAGCAAGCGAATGTCCCAAGCATTAGGACCGATGGATGTTACTGTTGATGGGCCTCCAAGCGCAGATGGGTTATTGGTTCCAAAAAAGAATGGGTTATTACCTGAATACGATATCGTAGGTGCAACTCCAGATTTACTTGCATCAATAACTACACCATTTAAGCTAGCGCCTAAGCTAGCATGAGGTATTATTGTGCTTAGTCCTAAAGCTAGACTTGTTATTAAAGCAACCTTGTTTAAGTTCATTTCCATGATGTATTTCTCGTGAAATTTAAGAAGTACTTTCTAAAGTCGAATTAACAACTCTAGCCTATAGAGATACTGTGACAGACATCTACTTGATTTCATGAGTGAGTTAATTGAATTGATTGAATACGACACGTAACGTGATTAAAATCTTACTAAACCTCTTGTAGAACTAAATTTATGAGACTGAGCGTTTAGATAAAGTAAGACTTACTTCAAAATTAAACCTTTTGCATTTATGCCTCATCATAAAGATTTTCTACATGTTTTTATCAACTTTAAGTTTTGATTCTTGAACTCACAATTTAAAAAGTTTTTAGAGATGAATATTTTGTGGAGAAATTTGCTCTGAGAGATTACGGAAGAATGCCAACGTAAACCAGAGCGCATACAGTGTCAGGATTGCGAAAGAAACCACGAATCCGATGAACTGTCGAATGTCGATTAAACCTGTTAACATTTGGATCGTGCCAGCAGTCAACAGATTGATTCCGAGAATCATTGTAAACACTAGCAGCGTCGCTGTAAGTAAGTAGCTCAGAGGATTGCGACGTAGCAACATTATGCCAACGACAATTAGCGCAGGTGCGACAATACCCATATCGATCGCATAGGTAATTACGGTGGTATAGCTCCATACTTCTGGCGGTGCTTTGCCCTCACCTAGGGCAGGGATAATACTCAAACTTGGCCAGATTAATAGCAGCACCACCCCAGACACAATCAAGTAAATCCCAATATTGCGGCGCGGCAAGTGAGAAGAAAAGTGGGCGGGTAACATCGCCAAATCAAAAGACATTAACATCAGGATTAGCGCAAACAAACTGACCGACATCAGCGCGACATAGATGAGAAATAGATAGTTGTAAGCTGCTCCAAACGCCATTGAGCCATAGTTGTAAAGGAAATAAGTTAGCGTACCCGCCAACAACAGCCCACCTCGCACCGATCCACGCTGATAGCGTAAAAGAGAAAAGAGCAGCGCGGGGACACCCAAAATCAACGTTACCGCATCACCTGCTTTGAACCCCATCGCCATTAGCGTTGTATCGTATCGGTACAAGCCTTTTCCAGCGATCAATACAATGTCTCCTCGGAGCGTGGTAAAAGAGAACGAATTGCCCCCATCTTGCCAGAACAAGCCTAAACTTGCCGCGATTAAAGCTAGTACGACAATTAGAAATGACAGCCAGATAACCAGATTTGAAGTTTTCATGTTGTTTGAGTACTTACTTCAGAATCTTTCTTGAACATGATGGCAAGCAGCAACATTGATACGGGAGCTGTAATTGACCAAGGAATCGCAATCAGAAGTAGTTTCTCCGAAAAGTTTGGATAGAAATAAACAAATACAATCAAAGGCGTAACAAGACTATGAACTAAAAAAGAATATCTGACCCACCTTTGAAATCCTTGCTTCTCAAATATAGGTACAGCAAATAAGGTTGCTAATCCCATAAATATATATCCGATCGCATCAAAGTCCCAAAAGAGAGAGTGTGGAGTTTGTCTTAGAATAAGAATCTCGTCTGAAGTTCCTTGAAGTGTCATCGGAATTACCGTTGCTAGTTGAACAACATAATTAGCGGTAACGAATGCTACATACAAGACTGTAAAAATAAGAGCTGCATGACTCCAAAACTTTTTCTCAGTTGGAGCTATATAGTGAAGTGCAAGCATTTCTAGTAAGAAAGGTATTACTATACAAAGAGAAAATCCATAAATTAAAATTTCGTCTAATGGATAGCTGAGAACTCCAAGAAGCTGTAATACCTGAACAACAGTAAAGGCAACTGTTGAAATAAATGCAATAAGCCCTGACCAAAACCCAACTTTATGTACTGTTTTATTCATGTTTTTTAGCATTATTGAACTACTTCCATTGTCGGATCGTTGGCGGAGCCTCTCCAAGGACGAATCGATTCTTTTTATAGCTTAAAGGAACACTATGAGAAATTTGTGAGGATCATCTAAAAAGCTAATGCTAAATAATTAAGGTCTATCGATAGATTGCATCATCGATTGTGGCTCGGAAGAACTCGCCCTCCGACTCAAACCGATCGGAGCCAAAGTACCACCCAACCCGTAGCCGAGTTGGAATGGTGTAGCCGTAGAATGTGCTATCTGATTCTAAGATTCCACCGAAGTCCACATAACGGAACTCAGTATCGTCTGGATTGCTCCAACGTGGTAGCTTGAAGGTCTTGAGGCGACCTGTTTGATCGAGCGTGAAATCTAGTTCGGCTCTCTCGTCTTGCACGACAAAACTGGAATGCAAATTGAAGTTTAGATTCGATGACTCTGTGTTTGTAAATGAAACTTCATCGCCACAGAACACAGATGGTAACCACAATGATTCTGATTGGAGGCGACCAATAGCAGACTTTGTAATATCAACACCATTCGCTGTCATGACAGGGAATAATCCCAATATCTTCCATTGCATCGCACCGATGCCGTCGATGATCCGATCCGAGCCAACAATTGGCAAGAAGTTATTCATCCATGCTGTCGCACTCCAAATCAGTCCATGCTCCCAGCAAATAACTTGCTCGGCTGTGAACGGAATCCACTTTTTCAATTTAATTTCGCCGTGCATCTTCAAGCGCACCGCAGAAGCGAGCTTTGTTCCAGGTGAGATCGCATGGTCGAGATACCGTCTGGCGGCTTCTGGCAAATGAGAGAGTTTATCTGGGCTGAATACAAGCTCAGTAGGTGTCGCTAAATCCCAGAGCGTATCGAGAGAAATTGATTTAATCATTACTATCTCCAGTATTTTGATGATATTTTTTGAAAATCTGAGAAAATGGTTTGGCGATCGTGAAAAGGTAATCTAATTTCTAAAAGTGACTTACTCATGTTTTCCTCACAGTTAATTTCTGCCAATTACCCTTCCACAGCAGCAGTCCGCCTAATACTGTCAACGTCAGCACTTGCCAGACTTGAACCAGAGGACTAAGCCCGATCGAAACCTCAATTGCATCACGAATTTCATCATAGGCAGCGTGATAAACAGTTACCACAGCAAGGCTCTGCGTCACAGTCCAAATATAGGCATAAACGATCGCGTGCATCATGCTAGGAATTAGACTTACTACTAGCGTAATGACGATTGAAGTACCGACATTATCAGTCAGCTTTTCAGTCATTCCCATACCTACAATCACAGGCAAATGCCATGCCCACCAAATAAATGCATGAAGTAGAAGTGCTGACCTTAGGCTGTATAGTTTTGCCAAATGCGGTAGCATATAGCCACGCCACCCAAACTCTTCACCAAATGCTGGAATCAAAGTGGCGATAAAACGAAGTAGAAAATTTCCAAGAATATCTGGAACCATAACTCCTCTAGGAATACTCCGCATTCCTAAAACTAATTCGAGGATTGTTGGAACAATCCAGACAAAAATTGCGATTGAGAAGACGGCTAAATAGTGTTTTGATTTACCCCAATTCCAACCAGCTTTTGAGAAACCATCACGAAATACATAGCGCCCAGCAATATAGGTAGCAACTGTGACCATCAGCATTGGCAATGAGCTTAAGGCGTAGCGCATAAACGGTGTCTCTGCCCACAGCACATAGGCGATTTGAAATGGCCAGGATATCGCCATGACAATGAATAGATAAGTTGTTAGGGAAAAAGTTTTTTTGGGACTTATCATCTTTAAAAATTACCTTCACCATTTTTGTGATCAATTTTTTCGGCTCTTTCTTTGATACCCAACATACATTTACGCATCATGATAATGTCTCCAAAATCATAGAAAATGTAATAGATAA
>JAYVVP010000060.1:0-6158 GCA_043786935.1 Pseudanabaena sp.
CTTTAGCAAAAGCAATCTCATGACGCTCCTGTTCAGCTTCTTTTTCTTGTCCCACCAGTTGCTGATAAAGCTTCTGCACCCAAGCCAGCACTTTCTCTAGGGCATCATTGCCCTCGGCAGTCGAGCCGCGAATCGTATAGGTTGCATAGAGGCGGAGGAATTTAGGTTTTCTCAAACCTGCTTTGGATAGCTCCTGTACCCTTTGTTTCTCACCCATCACCAGAAACTTTAACTGCGGCGTATCAGCTTGTTCGTAGAGTTCTTGGAGTTGATTTTGGCGATCTCGATCTGAGCTAACCGAACCAAAATGAACTGTCAGCTTTTCACCATCAGGGATATCTTTCAAACCCGATTGGATTGCGTCAAACATTGATATTTCTTGTTCGGCAGACAGGGTAGTATGAATACCTTTAGATTCCCAACCAAACACAAACTGCAATGATTCTAGTGATGATTGACCTTGTTTAAGAACAAAGCAACTCACTGTCCGATCTCGTAGCTCGAATTTAAGGATACATTCTACGGCAAGCTCTTTCTCAAAGTGCTTATAGCCTTTACGATTAACTTTTGGATTAGCGACGGACATATCTTTTTGGCTCCTGTTTGCTCATGTCTTTGTACCGATACGCACCTCGCGTCCATCTGGGTACAGGGATGAATTTTGATAGAAACCGATAGGGCTTAGAACCTGTTAAAATCCACCATGTTGTATCTCCCCAAGCCACGATTATTGATACCCACAGCCATGGCATATTCAGAAATACGTAGCAAATTATAAACAGTGTAAAGCTGATGATTGCCCAAGGAATAATCAGCTCAGTGGGAAACGGTCCAATCTTTGGACTTGCGCCCAGAATTGCATTGACCTTACGGAATTTGTACTCATCTGACATGGTTCCTAAGCCCCAGTAATAACTGCGGCTAGAATGTCACCCATAGTCACTGTCACCACTAAAATCAGAGGAGTACGCGCTAATTGCTGCCAATCATCGTCATTTCTGGCTGATTGAATCACTTTTACTAGTCCAATCCCTAGATAAATCACAAATAATGCGCGTAGCACGTTAAAGATTAGGGCAACTAAAGCTGCATCTATGCCAGGAATTGCACCACCTAACCATGTCTGCGTTTTATTGAAAAACTGGGCTTGGGCTGGTTCGATTGTAAAAATCAACAGTAAACCAATCAAGAAGCCAATTCCTGTTCCTAGCAGTAAAACAGGGCTGTACTTGCGATTTCGCAGATGTTGCTCAACTTTGCCATACAGCATTAGTAATGTTTTAGGAAAAGCCAACAGTAAGCCAATCAAGGCAAGTAATGCAGTCAGGTACATACTTCTAGAACAGGAGAAAGCAATGACGATTCCGACGACTGTGGCGGTTAATGTGGCAATTTGAGGGTCTTGGATTCTGTTGAAGAATTTAGAACCATTGCGATGAGCAGTATAGGTAACTCTCATCCCATCGTTTGGAGATGTTTTCATTTTTTCAATCTGAGAGAAATTGGGCTTCTTTGCTTTGACTGCATCTTGCACCATAGCTCTGTTTCGGTCAATCACCGAAGTTAGACACAGTGCTGATTTAGAATGTATTTGCAACATTACGCTTACGGCGATGATCGGCTAAAGCGTCATTCAAGCCACATTGAAGATATTGCTTTCGCAATCGCCATAGACCAGTCCGCTCGATACCCAGAACCTTGATTATTTCTGGGATATCGGCTCCATTGTGCATAGCTAGTAATATTTGAGCGCGATTGAGCATGGAGATATGGCTATTCCCCTTGCGACAAAGCTTTAGGCATTGCTGATAATCGGCTTTTGAGAGTGTTAGCTTTAGTCTTTCCATGTTGCAGATGACGTTTTGTTAAGTTGTTTGTAAAGTAGCGCCAAATTCATATTTTTCAATAGTTTTTTAGTCGTCTAGGTCACTATTCATTTATTGTCGGACAATTAGCAGGTAATTTATTTAGCTTGAATGTTTAATATGATACTGCACATTCTCTTTTTCATTCCCATCAATTATCTATTTGAAAGAAACTTAATGGAGTCTGATATGCTCAGCGGAATTTTTATTATCTATTAGTAGTTGAGAACTCACTAGATTTGTTTGAGATAAAATTTTGCTCCTTGATTACAGATTACTCATTTAATGGAAAAGCGTATGGAGTTTATATTCAATTTAACTTCAATAGCAGTGGTCATGGAAAATGATGTTAAAGATATAAACTAGATTAGGAAAAGATTTTCTAATTAGCTGAATCTCTATGGAGGCAATTTCTCATGTTAGGAAATTTGAATGGTAAAGTTGCACTGGTAACGGGCGCATCACGGGGAATTGGTAAAGGTATTGCCATTACTTTGGGCGAAGCAGGTGCGCTGGTTTATATCACTGGACGCAATGTGAATCAGACAAATTCCATGGAAACTATTTCGGGCAGCTTACTAGATACCAAATCCGCCGTAGAAGCAGCAGGTGGAATTTGTATTGCAGTTCCCGTTGATCACAGTGATGATCAACAAATTAAATCTCTATTTGAGCAAATTGATCGAGAACAAAATGGACGATTGGATCTATTGGTAAATAATGCTTATAGTGGAGTGCGATCTCTGATTGCTGCTAAGGGTAAACCCTTTTGGGGATCGGATCTTAGTCTTTGGGATGCTTGTAATCAAGTCGGTTTAAGAAGTCACTATATCGCAAGTCATTGGGCGGCGAAAATGATGACCCAATGCAAACAAGGCTTAATCGTGACTATTTCTTCTTGGGGTGGATTAGCTCCTATCTTTGGAGTTGTCTATGGAACTGGTAAATCTGCCTGCGATCGCCTTGCGGCTGATATGGAATTAGCACAATTAAATAATTAAACGATCTTTTCTGTCGTCGCCTCAACGCCAACAAAAAACCTATGGAGGAGATTAACTTATTCCCCTTAAAGCTGACTTGCTAAAGGCTTAATCGTATTGCGTAGCAATTGATTTACTTCATCCTAATCGCTCAAAACACTCCATAACATAGAAACTCTCCAAGGCTTAGTCTCAATTATCCTATAACCATTCCAAATTGAACATATTGGTTTCTAACTTTTGATTCAATTGACACAATTAAAACTCCTAATGACTATGTAAGTGATGAATGTCAGTGTAATGAGCATGGCGATGGTTTATTGGTAAATGCTCATGGGTATGCGTATGTGGCTCAGTTAGTAATACATCTTCAGAATGATCATGTTGATGGTGTTGATCGTGAATATGCTCGTGTTCGTGCCAGAGATATTCATGCTGATGTTCATGAATTTTAGGAGATAGCAATATCTGGACTCCTGCGAGAAGAGCAAATCCTATAAAGCTGCCGTAAAGGAAAGACATATTACCTTGACTTCCCAACCAACCTGCAATTGGATAGGAAACTGCCCACCAAAGATGGCTCCAAGCAAAATGTGCGCCATAAACTCGTCCCTGAAAGTTAGAGGGAATTTGATCGGCAATTAAAGTCTGTGTAGGTAGATTCACTAAAACTTGTCCCATTCCTGCGATTGCCCAAAGTAGCATTAGTGGCACTAAACCAATATAATTCGCAGGTAAAATTGCTGAAGTAATCAAAACTGCGCCAAACAAAACTATAACTGTACGTTCCCATTTCTTACCGATTGCTTCTACAGTTACCGCCGCTATAGTTGCTCCAATACCAAAGGCAGCCATTACCCAGCCGTATTCTAAACTGCTCAGTTTGAGAGTTCCTTTTATGTAGCCTATGGTATTCACTAAAATCTGCGCTCCTGCAATTGATGCTACAAGTTGGAGAAGAAGAGCATAGCGAATAAAAACATTCGCAAATAAGCGCGTTGTTCCTTCTTTGACATCACCAATAATTTTAGCGATCGCTCCCTTTTGAGATTCTTCTAAATTCTCATTTCGCTCTACTCTAATTTGATTTGGAAGTGTGAAAATCAGAATTGCGGCGAGAAAGAAAGAAATTGCATCCAGAAAAAATATCTGTCTTGCTCCAATCCAAGCTGATACACTGCCAGCAATTCCAGGACCTAAAACGCCTAATAATTGATAAGTCGCAGCAGAAAGGGCGATCGCCTGAGCATATTCACTTTTACCAGTGACCAAGGGAATCGTGGCTTGATAAGTTGGCGTAAAGAAAGCATTGAATACATTTAGAGCAAAGACTAGAACATAAATCTCCCACACTGCATTTACAAAGGGCATAGTTCCCACAATCACCATTCGCGCAATATGAGTTATGACGAGAATTAGTTTGCGATCTAAGCGATCGGCGATCGCACCTGCGATTGGGGAAAGAATTACAAAAGCAGTTACCCGCAAGGTCAAAGCCACAGAAAGCACTACGGCACTATCTTTCCCTGCTAATTCAAAAGCTAGTAAAGCTAGTCCTAACCACGTCAGAGCATCACCAAATAAGCTGATGGTTTGAGCAGTATAAAGTCTGGCAAAAGTTGAATTATTGAGGCATCGCAATGATGAGGGAATCTGTGGCATTTTGGGCGGATTAAGAATCTAAGTGAATTTACGAATGAATCTAGTTGGTCATGTATTAGAGTTGTAGCAAAGAGATAAAATAAGGACAATGTTTCAAACTTGTTAAAAAGAAAATAAAAATAGTAGACCGCGAAGATACCTGATTTAGTTTTGCCGTTTTTATGAGATTCCTGCATTTAATAAGTTTGAAATATTACCCCTAAAAGGTTAAAAAACATTACTGCTATGACTTCTCAACCCAACACCAAGACTGTTCTCCAACTGGATTGTGCAATAATTCCTGAATATTGGCTTCTATCAGTCGGTAACCAATATTTCCGCTAAGTCGTTGTCGTCCTTCATTAAAAATTAAAGTAGGACTGACTGTAACATTATGCTCTTTAAGCAATTCAGCATCTTTAGAGATTTGAGCATAGGCTTCGCCATTATTAATCAAGTTGGCGATCGCATCAATTGGCAAACCTAACTCCATTGCAATATCAAATTGAACTTGGCGTTCACCTATATTTGCAAGTTTTGTAAAAAATGCTTCTCTAAAAGCCCAAGTTGTCTTTTCCATAACGCGCTCAGATTTTGACACTAAACCTTTTACTTCAAGTAATTGGACAGCACGCAAAAATAAGTGGGCAGACGTTGATGAAGCTGGAATCACTTTTTCCCAAATATCAGAATTGATAGTGATGTGATCGAACTTTTGGGCAGTTTCCTTAACATGATCACTATAGCCTTGCAATCCACCGCGATCGCGACATTGATTCTCTAGTTTTTCACGCGCATTACCAAAAACTGATACAAAGTGATAATCAATGGAAATACGGTCTTGAAAAGTGTTTTTCAATTCTTCTAAACGAATCTGAGCTATGTAAGCCCATACACAGAGAATATCAGAAAAGTAGAAAATGCGAATTGGTTCCATGTTTTTCCCATAGATATAGATAATGGCTGTACAAAGCAAAAAGCAACTTAGACAAGCATCAGGGGATATTTCAAACTTTTTAAATCAAGGAATTTGATAAAAACGGCAAAACCAAACTAGCTATTTTTCTTCCCTTACAATTTTAAAAATCTATAAATCATTTCTGGTTGCTATAAAAGCTATTCATGCATAACCTTGACTTTGCTTTACCTCTTAAAAAATTCAAGTTGTTTTTGAATGTTTAGAAATATAACTTTCCAAAAATTGCTTCATTTGTGGTTGAGCATTACAGTCAAAGCCAGCTTCGGCTGCTTTTTCAAACACTTGCTCTGATGTCATACCTTGTCTTGTCGCCACGTTCATAAATGCCATTGCACCTGCACGCATAGAACTCGCGCAATGAATTAAAAGGGGTTTGGGTAAGCGATCAATTTGTTCTAAAACTTTATCCGTCAACTCTTCCGTCATTCCATCTGGCTTGACTGGAATATTGATATATTGCAATCTTGCGGCTTCTGCTTGTTTCTGTTCATCCTTTACAAAACCTTCCTCTTCAGGCGATCGCAAGTTGAGTATAGATTTGTACCCCTGAGTAGCTGCTTGCTGCAATTGTTCTGGGTTTAACTGTCCAGCTACACTTAGAAAGCATTTAAGAATTGACAGCAGTAAGATCCCTAAGCATTTTGCGGATCAAAGCTATATAGATAAATGACTCTGAGGTATTCTCATAAAATT
>JAYVVP010000061.1:0-2111 GCA_043786935.1 Pseudanabaena sp.
TTACTCCCTTCCCAGTGAAAAACTAGACACTTGAAAAGCCGACTTTCCAGTCTTCTGGGTTCTAATATATGTCTAATTTATGGGTGGGAAGGGAGTAAAGGATACAATAACGGCACTTGGAAAACCAGTTTGTGAAGAAAGATTTATCGACCAAAAGAAAGGCAGTTTTTCTGAGCCTCTTCTCGTAAATATCATTTTTTGCCTTACAATAACCTGCTGAATGTAGAGTCTATATCTCACTCAATTATTAGTTTTGATATCAATACCAATACTCACGCCACTACTTGCCCAACTTGTCCAACTTCCCATCTGGCAATGGATCACTGAGCCACTCGCTTCAGAATTTATGCGGAATGCTTTGATTGCAGGTGGTTTGGCAGGAATTATTTGTCCTGCGATCGGTTGCTTTTTAATTGTGCAGCGGATGGCTTTGCTAGGGGATGTGATGACGCATACAGTGATGCCAGGGATGGCGATCGCCTTTTTTTATAAAATTGATGTGGCAATCGGGGCGTTTATCTCAGGTATTAGCAGCGCATTTTTGATTGCATGGTTACGATCGCAAACTCGCGTTAAGGTTGATGCGGCAATGGCTTTGACTTCTTCTAGTTTCTTTGCGATCGGTATTTTGTTGATCTCACTTCTTAAAATTAAGATCGATCTGCATGGCTTTTTGTTTGGCGATATTCTCAGCGTTTCTCAAACTGACACGACCCGCGCCGCGATAATTACAGTGATTGTGCTGACAGCGATCGCGATGTTTTATAAGCAATTACTTTTTTATACCTTTGATCGGATTGGGGCGCAGGCGTTAGGATTACCGATTAATCTGATCTATTTGGGATTGATGGCTGGGGTTACCTTAACGATTATTGCTAGTATGCAAACGATGGGCGTGGTGTTGGTGGTATCTCTGTTAGTTGGCCCCGCGATTACTGCTTATTTGTTAGTCAAGGAATTGCACCAGATGATTTTTGTTAGTGCAGGGTTAGGAGTTTTGGCAAGTGCGATCGGTTTATATGCAAGTTATTATCTAAATTTACCTTCTGGTCCCGCGATCGTTTTAGCAGTTTTAGCTTTATTTTTGTTGACGCTAGTTTTTAGTCCTAGTCAAGGATTGCTTACGCAATCTAAAAAATAAAGGAGGCGCAAAGCGCCTCCTTTATTTTTTAGCAGTTTGCTGTCAAACTTGCCACAAGGGGAAAAACTAAACCCCATTGCGGGGCTTTGCCCTACGATCCTTTTTATGGAAATTTTGATGAATAACTGCTGTAATTATGCTTCAGGTGTTTCTTCAGAAGTGCTTTCTTCGGGTACTTCTGCTGCTTCATCAGATACTTCAGCAATAACTTCTTCAACAATTGGTTGAGGTTTGGTAGGCTTGGGTCCTCTGACTAAAGCGAGATTGACAGGCTGTTTTACTTCTTCGTCGCGTGAGCCTCTTTTACCGCCTCTTTTGTCCTTATCGCCGCCGCCACGGTTAGAACGCTTGTTGTCGGAGTCATCAAACTTTTGGGCTTTAGGTGTGCTTTCGCTAGCTTCAGAGTTTGGCTGACGGTCAGCTTTTTTGATAGGGCGTTCTACCATGATTGATTCCTGATTAATGCATTAACTAATGTACTTATTTGTATCCTAGCCTGTTTGGGTATAGAAAAGTAGAGGAGCCTTGTCACCTTAGCTATTGCTTAGGGAAACCCAAAATCTAAAAGCGATCCAAAGTAAATTTTAAGTTTTGATTAGCCATGCTTTTTATCCTATTAATTTAGCTAAAAGTTAGAAGAGCGATCGCAACTAAATTATAGATGCACTTTCTATCCCTAGCTTTATCAATAGACTTAGAGATTTCGTAATTAGGAATACAAAATTACAGTTTGGCTATCACTTAAATTGAAATCTACGCACAATTTAAATACTTAGACTTCATAACAACTTTGTAAATCGTGGATTATTTCCACCAAGTTAGAGCCGCCGCCGTACAAAATTACTGATGGTGAAGGTATGGCGATCGCCGATTAAGCATGAGACGAATGTAGCAATTAATTTGCCAATTGCAAAAAATTACTTTTGGCCGCTAGAATCACCAATTTATCCATAAATCAATCCATGAAACC
>JAYVVP010000062.1:0-6148 GCA_043786935.1 Pseudanabaena sp.
AGCATTTTGTCCAATGTCGTTCTTAAAGTCGCTTTTCTCCCTCCTCCTTGTTGACGTTTGCGCTCTTTTTCTAGCTTATTTAGACTTTGCTGATATGCTTCTTCAAAGCTTGATTCCAACGCTTTAAATGCTTTTAGATTCAGTCCTGTCATTGCTCTCACTAGCCTTTCTTGCTTGAGGATGCGTTCAATATTTAACATCTTATCTTCGCTTTTGCCACTGTTTTTATTTTATTTTATTTCCCAACAAGCCTAGTAAATAAAGCCGCAAAATGTTTCCACAAGTAGGTGGGATAAATTAAATATTAAGATAGCCACGTCTCAAACTGTTGCTATGACTGAAACCCATTGCAAGTTTAATTGCACCTACCTACCTACTTACTTATTGTGGTGGGTTGCAGCAACTTGGCTCGAAGAAGCGTAAAAACACTCTCTGCTTGATGGGAATTTAGAAAACCCATTCTCGCGTAGCAGGGTGGGGTAGTTCATTTTTTACAGTGTGTTTGGTGAACTAAGACTGGGTGAGACGCTTAAAGCACAGTAAAATAATCTAAGTAACCGTCCGAAACGCACATTAACAAGTTTAAGTTATATATAGTTTCCAAACTTTACAAATACGTTTAAAGATACATTTATTAAAACTAAATCAACGGAGAAAACGACATGCGGGATGCAATTGCCAGCCTGATCGGTGCTTATGATGCAACTGGTAAATATTTTGATCGCGATGCAATGGATACTCTCAAATCCTTCTTTGCGACAGGAAGCGCTCGTCTAACTGCTTCCTCGACAATCACAGCTAATGCGGCAACAATTGTCCGTAAAGCGGGATCGCGATTATTTGAAGAAGTGCCCGATCTGATCCGTCCAGGTGGAAATGCTTACACAACTCGGCGTTTTGCAGCTTGCTTGCGCGACATGGACTACTACTTGCGCTATGCCTCCTATGCTCTGATTGCAGGTAACAATGATGTCCTCGACGAAAGAGTGTTGCAAGGCTTACGCGAGACTTATAACTCTCTAGGAGTCCCAATCGGACCGACTGTGCAAGGTATTCAAATCATGAAACAGGCGGTTATGGATTTGGTAGGAGAGAATGCTGATTGGTTAGCAGATCCTTTTGATTACATGAGTCGTGAACTCAGCGAAAAGAACATATAAAGAATATGTAAAGACAAAGGGGCGCTAAGCGCCCCTTTGTCTTTTTGGTTTCAATATGACTTAAGATTATACGTAAAAGCACAAGCTCGATTTCGTCTAGGAGAGAATTTAAATATGGCTTTAGTACCAATGCGCCTGCTGCTCGACCATGCGGCTGAGAACGGCTATGGCATTCCTGCATTTAACGTCAATAACATGGAGCAGATCCAGTCGATCATGCAGGCTGCTAATGAAACCAATAGCCCTGTGATCCTCCAAGCTTCTCGTGGTGCACGCAATTACGCAGGCGAAAATTTCTTGCGTCATTTGATTTTGGCTGCTGCCGAAACTTATCCACACCTGCCGATCGTAATGCACCAAGATCACGGTAATGCACCGGCAACTTGTTACTCAGCGATCAAAAATGGCTTTACCAGTGTAATGATGGATGGCTCACTGGAAGCTGATGCTAAGACTCCAGCTAGCTACGAGTATAACGTTGCAGTTACGGCTGAAGTTGTCAAAGTCGCCCATGCGATCGGTGCAAGTGTTGAAGGTGAACTCGGTTGTCTAGGTTCACTCGAAACTGGTAAAGGCGAAGCTGAAGATGGTCATGGTTTTGAAGGTGCTTTAGATCATTCGCAACTTTTGACCGATCCTGATGAAGCGGCTGACTTTGTTGAGCGCACTCAAGTTGATGCTCTTGCGGTAGCGATCGGTACTAGCCACGGTGCTTACAAGTTTACTCGCAAGCCTACTGGCGAAATTCTTGCTATCAGCCGTATCGAAGAAATCCATCGTCGTTTGCCTAATACTCACCTTGTGATGCATGGTTCTTCTTCAGTTCCTGAAGATTTGCTTGCCTTGATCAATGAGTTTGGCGGCGCAATCCCTGAAACTTACGGTGTACCTGTTGAAGAAATTCAAAAGGGTATCAAGTGCGGTGTGCGTAAAGTTAATATCGACACCGACTGTCGCCTTGCTATCACAGCTGCGGTTCGTGAAGCTTTATTCAAAAATCCTAAAGAGTTTGATCCTCGTCACTTCCTGAAGCCATCGATCAAGTACATGCAGAAGGTATGTGCCGATCGCTATGTTCAGTTTGAAGCAGCTGGTCAAGCTGGCAAGATCAAGCAAGTTGGTCTTGATGAGTTTGCTGCTAAATATGCTAAAGGCGAATTGAAGCAAGTTAGCCGTCAAGTTGTTGGCGCTTAAGCCTTTTTGAAGGAACTTTCTTTTACAGAATAAAAAAGTGAGGGGGCTATGCTCTCTCACTTTTTTAAGTTAGTTAGTATTTTGTAAGATAGTATTGATGTTGTTAAAAGCTGTATCTAACCGAACTTAGCTCATGGCATCTTCTTTATTTCCTTCTTCTGAGCCAAATAAAGCAAATCCAGTCAAAAAGCCCAAGCTTTTGGTGGTTGATGATGAGCAAGATAACCTTGATTTGTTATATCGCACTTTTCGTAGAGAATTTGTAGTCTTTCAGGCTGTAGGGGGAGTGAAGGCGCTAGAAATTTTGGCGAAAGAAGGGGAAATGGCGGCGATTATTTCTGATCAGAGAATGCCCGAAATGAATGGGACAGAATTTCTGAGCCGTACAGTCTCGGATTTTCCTGATACGATGCGGATTGTTTTGACTGGATTTACAGATATTGCGGATTTGATCGAGGCGATAAATTCAGGGCAAGTCCACAAATATATTACTAAGCCTTGGGAGCCTGACCAATTGAAAGCGGTTGTTTCGGAAGCGACGCAAATCTATGATTTGCTCAAGCAACGTTCTGAGGATTTGCTCCGATCGCAATCTCAGAATGCTCTATTGTCTGTGATTGTGGAGATCGCGCAAAAATCTAATCAGCTATCTGATTGTGTAAGGTCTTTAGCAGATGCATTTTGGCAAAATTTTGGTGCAGACGAGCTAATTTTGCAGTTGGTGGAGGATGGCATTTTAGTCGATACCCACGCTAAATGTGGTGATTATCAATGGGATTTAGCTCAAGATCCTTTAGTGCAAACCGCGATCGCGTCGGGTAAATCGCAAGTTGGTTTAGAGAGTGTTCAAATTAGCGAAGATCAAAAGTTCAAAACTAATTTAGCGATCGCGATTACATTCCGTGAACGGGTTTTGGGCATATTGTCATTGAGATGGCAACGCGCAAATGCTGTAAGCACCAACGATATTGCCGCGATTCAGCAATGTGCGGATGAGGTGGCGATCGCGCTTACTTGTATTCGTCACTATAGCGCTTGAGTATGTTTTTTGCAGCGTTTATCGCTATGTAAATCACGAAAAATAATGACCCAGATAACAGACTATGCAAAGCTTTTAGAATTGGCGATCGCGATCGCTCATAAAGCTCATGCGGGTCAATTGGACAAAGCGGGCAAGCCTTATATTTTGCATCCTCTAACGGTGATGGCTCAGATGGATACTGCTGAGAGCAAAATTGTAGCGGTGTTGCATGATGCGATCGAGGACTCTGATTTTACGATTGAAGAGTTAGTGCAAGAAGGATTTCCCACATTAATAACTGATGCGATCGCTGCCATTACTAAGCGGGATGGTGAGATATATGCAGATTATTTATTGAGAGTGATGGCAAATGCGATCGCGCGCAAAGTCAAGATTGCTGATGTTACGCACAATATGGATATTAGTCGCATAGCTAATCCGACCGAAAAAGATTTTCAGCGATTAGAAAAATATAAGAAGGTTCTCAATCAATTAAGCGTTGCCCCATAAGAGCGAGAATTACATCTTTGAGTATCGGCTATGCGTGACACTTCTCATCTTTTGGATGTGTGCAATATCCACTAACTAACTTTTAGTGGAATAGTTGATTTTGGTGGGAACTTACATTTGACTTCTATCTCAAAGTTGCTTTCGGCGGAAGCCTTAGTGAGAATGGGAATACCTGCTTCGCCGCTAATCTTTAAGCCAAATTTAAGTTTAACTTCTTCGACTTCGACATCACCAATATTTTTGAACGCACCGATCGCATAACGGGTATATAAGCGAATGGTTTCATGAACATCTTGCAATCGGGCGATCGTATCTTCTTTGATGCCATAGGATTCGCGATCATCGTCATTTTTTTGTGTTGATTGCTGATTGTCTGATTCAGAGATTTCAATGGTGCGGATTTCGCCATCTTCTTGTTCGATGTATATTTTTTGAGCCATAGTATTAGATTATTTAGGGAGAACCATAAGTTTAAAACTCATACCATGACGGCAACTTTGCCAACTTGAATTGAGGGCTGAGGAATAGGCTGTCCGTCTTCTTGCAATACTTCTAAATACAGTGCGATCGCTTCTTTAATATTTTCTTGAACTTCTAAGAAGGTATCACCAATGCTGACGCAACCAGGGAGATCGGGAATATATGCGCCCCAGTTAGTTTCTCCTTTTTCATAGATCACGGTGTACTCAATCATGGCTTTACCCTAATTTTGCTTGTTTTCAAATTGATGAAAGCGTACCCACAGGAATATCATCACTCAACTTTCCTGGTACAACTACAATACCTGATTTGCTGAGGTGTTTAAAGATCCGATGACTTCCCCTAGTGCGATTAAGATACCAACCATCATTTTCAAGGGTTTTGATAACTTCTTTAACTTTCATGAACGATAGTTTTTGATTTATTATGAGTTTAACCGTGCATTATTTAGTGGGAAATCTCAATGTAAGTTATGGCTAGATATGCACTTGTGGTGGGAATTTCGAAATATAAGCACTTACCATCGCCTCTCAGTAAGACTTTAGGAGATGCAGAAGCAGTGGCAAATTTGCTGCGATCGCATGGTGATTTTCAAGAAGTGATTTTGCTGAATAAGCCCAATCTAAGTAAGGATGATCTATTTACTCAGTTAGAGCACTTTTTGATCGAACAGGCGACGGGTAGCGAAGTTCTGATTTATTACACGGGGCATGGGGTACTTGTTGAAGATTGTGGCGTGAGACAGGGATATTTAGCGCCATCGAATTGTAAAGCAACTAAGGAAAGCGTAACTGATAGGATTCCCTTTGTTGCTTTAAATAAATTAATTGAGCGATCGCCTTTAAGTAGTTTGGTGATGTTTTTGGATTGCTGTCATAGTGGCGCTTTATTGAAAGTGATCGCGGAGACTTTTACAGCTTTTAACAAGACGGATAAGGATTATTTGCTTATTTCAGCTTGTCGTGACTTTGAGGAATCGGCGGCGATGAGAAAGGAACCCCATAGTATTTTTACGGGAGCTTTGCTGGAGGCTTTGTCTGAGCAACGTCAAGACGATGAGGGCAAAATTAATTCGGGTAGTTTGTTTGGATTTATCTATGGTCGCCTGAAGCAGAAGCAACAGGAACCGAGACACTTTGGTCACGGTCGAGCGATGAAAATTGTCGATTATCGACAAGTTGGGACGACAAAAGTAATTGAGGATATTTGTCCTTATGTGGGGTTGGAGGCGTTTACTAAAGAGACTGCCAAGTATTTTAAGGGGCGCGATCGCTTTGTGCGGTTGCTCTCACAAAAATTATCTGAATCGAGCTTTGTGCCTGTAATTGGGGCATCGGGTAGTGGTAAGTCCTCTTTAGTACGGGCAGGGCTGATTTCAGAACTGGAAGCAGCAGGTAACTGGCTGATTTTGCCGCCAATTAAGCCAGGGAACTCACCGCTTGCGCCTGTGATGGAAATCAGTCGGGTATTAGCACAGCTTGTTCAACGGGCGGACACAAAACGGGAAATTAGCACGGCGATCGCAAATGGAAATTTAGAAGCGGCGATCGCTTGTTTGACTGAGCCGAAAAAGATTTTGCTAGTGGTCGATCAGTTTGAGGAAATATTTACGGTATGCCCTGCGGAAAAAGAAGCAGAACGTCAACAATTTATCGATTTACTGGTGGGGATTACGCAGTATCCAGACTCACTGTTGCGGGTGGTGACGACGATGCGGGCGGATTTCTTTGAGAATTGTCTCAGCTATCGCGGTTTAGGTGAGGTGATTCAGCAGCATCAGGTG
>JAYVVP010000063.1:0-16312 GCA_043786935.1 Pseudanabaena sp.
CAGAGATCAGCTTCGTCAAATTGCAGAGACAAAAATGCCTGATATCAATGCAAATGATATCGATGCGGCGATGAAGATTATCGAAGGTACTGCAAAGAACATGGGCGTAACTATTAACGCTTAGGTTCTAGTACTTTCTGATATTCACATTCTCAAATATATCTAAACAAATTTTTTAGCTGGGGGAGGGAATTAATTTTTCCGATCGCACCCCGAAGGAGCAATCATGGCAAAAAAAGTATCGAAGCGTCTTAGGGAAGCTCAAAGCAAGGTTGAAGAACGTCCCTATTCACCAACAGAAGCTCTAGAACTAGTAAAAGCAACTGCTACTGCTAAGTTCGCTGAATCTGTGGAAGCGCACGTAAGACTAGGTATCGATCCTAAGTACGCTGATCAACAACTGCGAACAACTGTAACCTTACCTAAAGGTACGGGACAAACAATTCGCGTAGCAGTTATCGCTCGTGGGGAAAAAGTTGCCGAAGCAACCGCCGCAGGCGCAGACATCGCTGGTTCTGAAGAACTAATTGATGAAATCAGCAAAGGGCGGATGGATTTTGATCTGCTGATTTCCACACCTGACATGATGCCTCAAGTTGCTAAACTCGGTAAGTTGCTAGGTCCAAGAGGATTGATGCCTTCACCTAAGGGTGGTACAGTGACTACTGACTTGGGTGGTGCAATTAATGCATTCAAAGCTGGTAAGCTAGAATTTCGTGCTGATCGTACAGGTATTGTTCATATTCTGTTCGGCAAGGCTACATTTTCCGCAGAAGACTTACTATTAAACCTTAAAGCTTTACAAGAAACGATTGATCGCAATCGTCCTTCTGGAGCAAAAGGTAAGTACTGGATATCGCTGTACTTGTCTGCAACTATGGGACCTGCGATCGAGGTTGATGTTACTGCCTTGCGCGACATCAAGCTATCAGAAGCCTAATCAAAGCCTTTTAAAGTCAAATCTAAAAGCTAAATCTAATTGTTGTAATAAGCCTAGAAAGAAATTTCTACAATTGAATAACTCCATAGACAGCAGGTGCTATCAGCTTAATTTCCTGTCCAGGTGATTTAAAAGAGATTCCAATTTGGGATACTTTTTTAGCCTCAGTCTGTGAAATGACGAGGCTTTTTTAATGACTTTATACACATACACAAGGAGGTGAGAAATATATGGGTAAGACCCTAGACCAGAAAAAAGTTTTAGTCTCGGAGATGACCAAAGAGTTTGAAGGAACTCAAATGGTCATGGTAATTGACTACACAACTCTGTCAGTGGCTGAGATTACTAAGCTCCGTCGTTCACTCCGTCCGACGGGAACGGTATGCAGAACCACCAAAAACACTTTGCTTAAACAAGCAATATCAGAAACTCCTGAATGGAAGCCGCTTGAATCGTTTCTAGTTGGCCCTTCTGCTTGCTTATTTGTCAAGGATGACATCGGTGGTGCTGTTAAGGCATATCAAGCTTTTCAAAAGGAATTCAAAAAAACCGAACTTCGGGGCGGTGTCTTGGAAGGTCGTGCGCTAACTGCAAAGGACTTGCAGGCGATCGCTGACTTACCTTCTAAGGAAGTTCTTATCGGTCAAATTGCTGGCGCAATCAATGCGGTTACCGCCAAGATTGCGATCGGTATCAAGGAGATTCCTCAATCTCTGGGTCGAGCAATCAAAGCTATTTCCGAAAAAGAATCGGCTTAAAGCATCTCAGACAGTTAATAGCCAAAAGCTAAAACTAATCAACTATCCATTAACTAAACTAAAAAGAGAAAAACTATGTCTGCAAAAACCGATAGCATCATTGAAGAACTAAAATCTTTGAGCCTTCTTGAAGCTTCTGAATTGGTAAAAGCGATCGAAGAGACCTTCGGTGTTTCGGCTGCTGCTCCTGTTGGTGGCATGATGATGGCAGCTGCTGGTGGCGCTGCTGCTCCTGCTGAAGAAGTCGAAGAAAAGACTGCTTTTGACTTGGTACTTGACGAAGTTCCTGCTGATAAGAAGATTGCAATTCTTAAGATCGTTCGTGAAATCACTGGATTGGGGCTTAAAGATGCGAAAGACTTGGTTGAGTCTGCTCCTAAGACTGTTAAAGAAGGCATGGCTAAGGCTGATGCTGATGCAGCTAAAAAGCAAATCGAAGAAGCTGGCGGTAAGGTTTCTATCAAGTAGTTATTTTTTAACGCAAAGCGTTAATTAAATAAAACTAACAATTGGATGAGGTGAGCATGGCTTGCTTCATCCAATTGTTAGTTTTATGGGCGCTCTGCATACATTTTTGATTATTGACAAATGGATTTTAGAACATGAATGATCCTCTATCAGAACTATTTGCGGTAATTGTTGATCGCCGAGATCATCCTCAAGAAGGTTCTTACACCTGCAAACTATTTGCAGGTGGCGATAATAATATTTTGAAAAAAATTGGTGAAGAGTCTGCTGAGGTCGTGATGGCTTGTAAGGATGATCAGCCCGATGCGATCGCCTCAGAAGTGGCGGATTTGTTTTATCACACTCTAGTGGCGATCGCGCATCACCATGTCGATCTGCAATTGGTATATGACAAACTCGCACAGCGACGCTGAACAAAAAAAGTTAGGTGGTGTGACATAAAGCACTGCCTTACTTTTTTTGGTTTTAGCCCGAAATACTAGTTAATGAAGTAAGATTACTGATGAGTTAATCAAAGGGTAGATTGCTGTGGCATCGAATAGTGTAGAGCGTTCCCAGTCTCTGACAGGCAGTATTTTAAAAGGCACTCTCAAAGCTGTTGGCGGCACATTACTTGGCGTTATCATGATTGGTGGTGCAGCATTAGCGGGCGGACTGGTAGGATTGGCACTTAGTTTCCGTGATCTGCCAGACGTTAGAGTCTTAAAGGGCTATGTCCCTGTTGAGACTACTTACATTTACGATATTAATGGCGAATTAATTGCGCGTTTACATGGCGATGTTAATCGCGAAGTTGTCACACTTGATCGCATTTCACCACATCTGAAGCGCTCAGTACTTGCCATGGAAGATGCCTATTTCTATACGCATAAGGGCGTTGATCCCAGTGGTATAGGGCGGGCGGTTTTAGCCAACTTTAGTGCAGGTGGAACAGTTGAAGGTGGCTCAACCCTGACGCAGCAGTTGGTCAAAAACCTATTTTTATCTAATGAGCGGAGTCTTAGCCGTAAGGTTGCCGAAGCGGTCTTGGCAATGCGAGTTGAGCAGGTTTTTACTAAAGAACAGATCCTTGAGATGTATCTCAATCAAGTATTCTGGGGAAAAAACACTAATGGCGCAGAAACAGCGTCTCAGAATTATTTTGGCAAATCTGCTGCCGATTTGACCCTTGGTGAAGCTGCCATGTTAGCAGGTACAATTCAAGCCCCTTCAGTATTTAATCCTGTTGATAACTATACAGAAGCGAAAAAGCGCCAAGGGCTAGTGCTTGATCGGCTTGTTGAGCTTGGCTGGTCATCGCCTGCCGAAATTAAAGCAGCAAAAGCACAGAAGATAGCCATTCGTAAACAAGGAATCTCTTATGAAGCTAGCCGAGTTCCGTATGTATCACAGGCTGTAACTGCCGAGCTAGAAGAGAAGTTTGGCAAAGATGTCGTTTTACAAGGTGGATTGCGTGTCCAAACAACGATTGATTTAAAATTACAACGGATTGCTGAAGAAGTTGCCGCCGAAGGACATAAGGATTTGGTGGATCGGGGTGCTTATGCCGATCAACTAGCTTTAGTAGCCGTTGATCCACGCACGGGCTTTGTGAAGGCTCTGGTCGGTGGAGTTGGTGACTTTGATAAAAATCAATTTAATCGTGCTGTTTTAGCCCGACGACAGTTGGGTTCTGCTTTTAAACCTTTTGTTTACTATGCGGCTTTTGCTACAGGGAATTACACGCCAGACTCAGTAATTGATGATAGTCCCATGACTATTCCTGATGGAGATGAACCTTACGTACCACGCAACTATGACAATAAGTTCTTAGGTGGGATTACTATTCGTCAAGCGATCGCTGTTTCCCGTAATATTCCTGCGATTAAGTTAGGACTTGAAGTTGGCGCTGAAAATATAATCGCTATTTGTCGCAAGTTGGGAATCAATAGTCCACTTAAGCCTGTAATTTCTTTGCCTCTTGGTTCAGCCGATGTCACACCAATGGAAATAGCTGGAGCTTATGCTGTATTTGCCAGTGGTGGGTACAAGTCAAAGACAACGTTAATTGCTCGTGTGACCGATCGTAATGGCAATTTGATTCTGGACAATACTCCAAAGCCTGAACTAATTCTCGATCCGATCGCTGTCTCTTATCTAACTGATACTTTACGCGGCGTAGTTAATAATGGCACAGCGACTGAAGCGCAACTAGGCGATCGACCTGTGGCAGGTAAAACAGGTACGACTTCTGATTTCCGCGATGCATGGTTTGTGGGATATGTACCACAGCTATCAGTAGCAATTTGGATTGGCAATGATGATTATTCGCCAATGGCAAATGGTGTGACAGGCGGTGTATTTGTAGTCCCGATTTGGCGCAAATTTATGGAAAGGGCTTTAGCAGGACAACCGATTGAGCAGTTCCCAGTGCCAAGTGAGATCCAAGAAAAAGAAGTTGCAAAAAAGAAAAACTAATTAAGACGGGCGCTAAATGCCTATCTCGATTTTAAATATTATGACTCGACAAATCTTTTCACAATTTTTATTTGTTTTGCAGATGTTCGTTTATTCAGCGATCGCTTCGGCTGTAATTAAATATGCGGCTCCTAATTGGTCATTATTGATGAATAACTTGACAGTAGATGTGATGAATGAGATCGCGATCGCCGCAATTACTATACCTGTTGCTCTATTTGCTTTTGTTTTATGGCTAAAACGCTAATTTAAGCTAAAGCAGTAAACTTTTTGATCATGACAAAACAGTTGCGACCGTCATCGGCAACCTCATATCTAATATCATCAGCGATTATTTGGGCGATCATCAAGCCTCGTCCACCTGTAGGAATATCATCGTAGCTATCAAAATCTTTATTTTTATGAGCTTCTTTAGCAGCTCGTTCAATTTCGGTTTGAATGTCAAATGGCTCCCCATAGTCCCAAATCCGCAATTCTAAAAAGTTTTCTGGTACATGAAGCGTCACTTGAATATCGATCGGCGTTTCTTCAGATAGTTCTTCGTGCGCGTAGGAAACTACATTGGTGAATACCTCAACTAACACAAGATTGCATTGCATCCAAGTTTGTTTTGGCAATAAATCTTGAAACTGTTGAAACCACCCTTGCAGTTTGGCAAGAGCGTAAATATCACTATTAACTTGGATACGATATTGCTGTGACACTGATAATGTCGCCTTGACGTTTTGAGACTATTAAGATATAAATTCCAGAAATTAGATGTACCGAGATACCTTCTCTCTATTTTCTAAGCTAAGTATTATGGCGATCGCGATAAATTGTGATTAATTTTAATTAATAGTTGACTACTGGCGGTTATACCAACGCATTAATACTCCTGCAAGTTTTTCTGAGTCGTGGCAGACAGTTGCATTGTTTTTTTCTATCATGATATTGGCGATTAGCACAGGGCAACTGATTACAGCTAGGTTATCGCGATCTAAGTGCGTAAAGTAAGATCCGAAAGAAGCGTAATGTTGTAGCGATCGCTCTGATGGTGGCTGCTTTTGAACTAAGACCACATCAAACAATCTTACTCCTGCTATTTCGTCTAAAACTCGCACATAGTCAGACACTGAATAGCCATCAGTTTCACCAACTTGACTCATGATATTACAAAGGTAGATCGATGGTACATGGCGATCAATTAATGCTTGCAAGATTTCTGGCACGAGCAAGTTGGGAATAATGCTGGTATATAAGCTTCCAGGGCCAATAACGATCAAGTCAGCTTCGCTAATATCTTCAACAGCTTGGGGCAATCCTTTCGGGTTATCTGGTTTACAACCAATATGTTTGATTTTCCCTTTGGCTTCAGGAATTTTTGACTCGCCCTCAACATAACGCCCATCTTCAAACTCAGCCCATAGCACTACATGATCGAGAGTTGCAGGAAGTACCCGACCTCTCACTGCTAAAACTTGTGAACTTGCGGCGATCGCTTTCTCTAGATCGCCTGTAACTTCACTCATCGCAGTCAGAAATAAATTGCCAAAGCTATGTCCTGATAGTCCCTCCCCTGTTTTAAAACGATATTGAAATAGTTCGGTAACTAGTTTTTCTTCATCAGCAAGAGCGGCGAGACAGTTACGAATATCGCCAGGGGGCAATACACCATGTTCGCGGCGTAACCGCCCAGATGAGCCACCATCATCAGCAACAGTGACGATCGCTGTAATATTGGCACTATATTTCTTGAGTCCACGCAATAAATTTGATAAGCCCGTTCCACCACCGACTGTGACTATTTTTGGCCCTCGGTTTAACTTGCGATGAGAAACCAATAATTCTAATAATTCTTTGTCTTGATTGGGCATCAAAACTTGAGTAATCGAACCGAGGGCGCGTTTTTGACCTAGCCACAATAGCCCCAGACCGATCAATAGAGCGATCGGACCACTCAAATTGCGCGGCAAGATCGTAACTAGCGTATCAACGGTGTTACCGATCAAACGTGACAAAAATAAAACGGGGGTCAGTTTTGCCGAAATCGCAATTCCTAACACGATTAACACAATGCCGACGATGCTAACTAATAACCATCGCTTTACTAATAAACCTGGCAAAAACCACTGAAATCCTCTCAGCCACTTTCTTTGCTTAGCTGTAGAACGATATCGACTTTTCAGTGGTTTTTTTGAGGTCTTCATTTAGCAACCTGTAATATGTACCAGCACTTCGCGGGTATGCCCCAAATTGCGATGTTCCCAGACAAAAATTCCTTGCCAAGTGCCGAGGGCAAGTTTAGCATTAGCGATCGGAATAGTTTCTGAGGTTTTAGTGAGCATACTGCGAATGTGAGACGGCATATCATCAGCGCCTTCGGAAGTATGGCGATATTGACTAGGATCTTCAGGAATCAATTTCGCAAAAAAAGTTTCCAAATCCGCTAATACATCAGGATCAGCATTTTCTTGAATGATTAAACTAGCCGAAGTATGACGTAAAAAGATATTGCACAATCCCATCTTTATTTCTGATTGAGCTACGACTGCTTCTACTTGGCGGGTGATGTTGTGCAATTTTTTACCAGTAGTACGCAAGGCAATGGTTTGCTGTATATGTTGAACTGGCTGCTGAAGAGATTTCTGTTGATTGATGGTCATAAATTTTAAGATTCAGATGATACGCCCGAACTGGCATCTAAGAAAGCGCCAACTACCGCTAATGCTACCACTGGCGCTGTGACGGCTGACAAGACCCGATCGCCTAATGAAACTGGTATAAACCCTGCCGCGATCGCCATTTCTTCTTCTCTAACAGTCCAGCCACCCTCGCAACCTGTAGCGATCGCGATCGGCAAATTATTTGCATTTTGTAAATTTCCATTTTGTAAACAAGTTAGCAAATACGGCGCATCAGGAGTAGTTACGCAAATGTATCTCAAAATTGGTGAAGCTGAAAGATCACTTAGCCATGTGGCTAAGGTTTGCGGTGCATTAACTTCAGGGACGTAATTACGCATTGAGAGTTCGGCAGCTTCTTCGGCGATGCGTTGCCAGCGATCGCGTTTTTGTTTACCGATTTCATCTCCTGACTTCAGGATGGTGCGATCGCTAAACAGTGGCACAATTTGACGAATCCCTAATTCAGTAGTTTGACGAATCACTGACTCAATATTGTTGCCTTTGGGCATAGCTATACCTAAAATCACTTTTGCCGATAACTCAGTATCATTTTCGATTTTGGCAATAATTTCGGCAGTATCCGCGTCTTTCCCTAATTTAGCTAGCCACCATATTCCCTTGCCATCAAGCGCAATAAATTCTGCGCCATCATTTAAGCGCAATACGTTATGTAAATAATTCCTTTGTTCAGCGGTAAGCGCGATCGCGCTGTTGATTTGTAAAGCAGGAGTGAGTTGGTGAGCCTGTAATGTCACCCTTTGGAGTCTACGTTTTTTAGATAACACAATTAAAGACTGAATCGCGGATTAAATGGATTATAGGATTGCACGGATTTTAATTTACTTGTCAACAGCAATACTTTTATTTTTTATAGAATAGCGATCGCCATACACAACTTTTACTCACGCGCTTAAACGAGATCGCTTCTCTGAACACATGAATAAATTTCACTTTGAAACCCATATTAAAATCTGCGTCATCCATTAATCCGTATAATCTGTGATTCAGGATTTTATTTTGGGCCAGTTAGCCAGCCTTTTGTTTTAAAGAAATACAACAAGCTCCCCGAAACCGAAAGCATTAATAACAAACATAGAGCATAGCCATAGGGTAGTTTTAATTCAGGTAAATTTCCTGGCAAGCTAGTATCAAAGTTCATGCCATATACACCTGCGATAAAAGTGAGTGGAATAAATACAGTAGAAATCACGGTCAAAAAGCGCATAATCTCGTTAGTGCTATTGCTCAGTGACGATAGATAAATATCCATCAAGTTTGCCGCAAGTTCGCGATAAGTCTCGACCATATCCATTACTTGGACTGTATGGTCATAACAATCACGCAAGTAAATCTGTACTTCTTGGTCAATCAACGGACTTTTTTCGCGGATTAAAGAATTAATCGCATCGCGTTGTGGCCAGATGGCACGGCGTAAGAGCAGCAGTTCACGCTTGATTTTATGAATTTTCTCCAAAGTTTGACGAGTCGGCTTGTCAACCACCTCATCTTGCAAATTTTCGAGGCGCTCGCCGTAGTCTTCAAGCACAGGGAAAAATCCATCGACGATCGCATCGATTAGAGCATAGGTAAGATAGTCAGACTTGTGCGATCGGATTACACCACGATTGCGGTGAATACGTTGACGGATTGGCTCAAATACATCATTTTCTGGTTCTTCTTGCACAGTCAGGACATAATTTTTTCCTAAAATCAAACTAACCTGCTCGTCATAAAAACCCCTGCCATCTTTACGGCTAGTCACCATATGCAGAATGATCAACTCGTGATCCTCAAAGCTCTCAGCCTTAGGACGTTGAGGAATATTTACGACATCTTCAAGCACAAGCGCATGAAGGTTAAACACTTTACCTAAACGTTGCAATACATCTTCAGAGCCTAAGCCTTGTACGTCAACCCATGAGACGGAGTGAGTATCGAGATGCGGAATACAGTCTTCGGGAGTATTAAGTTTAAGTCCGATCGCTTCATTTTCACTATAGTCAATCAAGAAAATATTAGGAATGCCCGAATCTTCATCAATGATTAATGTCCCTGGTGGACTGCCTGGGGCGGGTTCATTAAAATCATAAAACTCAAATCCATCATCATTTTCTTCAGAATCGTCTTCAATTGGACTAGGCTTAAATCGGGTTGAGTTATGAAGCATAGCTAAGGAGTCGTGAAATATACTTGTCAGTGTGCCACATTGTTAAGGTTATTTCGTCTATACAATTAGAATCGTCAGTCTAGATATTAGAGTTATTAGGGTGTAACGCCACTAAACTTTAATCCAAAAAATTGCCATTTTTAAAAGTACCATTTTCAAAAGTTTATGAAATGTAACGAAGCTATAAGAAAGCTGAATAAATTTGATTTGTTTGCGATCGCGTCTTCTACTTTCTTGTCTTCTACTTTATTAAGTACAGTATCTGTGAGTAGTGCGATCGCTGGTCCCTTACCAGAACGGATTTTGTGGGGAAATCCGACTTGTGATGTAAATACTTCGGATATTTTGCGTAAACATGAATTGCGAAAATCGGCTTTAGTAGTAACTCCTAATAATCCGAATGCTCAAGCCCAATATCAAGCGATCATTCAAAAACACAAATCAGAATTGCAAGCTTGTCGCGATCGCACTGCGCCTCAAACTCAAGCAACTTGGATTCGGCTGTATCCCAATGATGCTAAAGCAGGTGTGTTAGAGGATGTATTTGATAAAGTTGCCAATCGTGGCTATAACCAAGTTTTTATTGAAACTTTCTATGATGGGCGCGTGTTGCTACCTGTCGCCGATAATCCGACGCCTTGGAAATCGGTAATGGAAGAAGCCGTAAAAGCAGGAGAAGTACCTGCTGATTATGATCTATGGAAACAGGCGATCGCGATTGGTCGGGCGCGGGGCATCAAAGTTTATGGTTGGTCATTTACGATGAATTTTGGCTATGGATATAGCGAGATCAAAGGGCGATCTGGAGCAGTTGCTCTTAATGGCAATGGTGAAAATAGTATTGCTAATACAAATTTTGATCGCAATCAAGTTGCGAATGGAAAAGCCTTTTACGAAGATGCCTATGAAGCCGATCATCTATTTGCCGATCCTTATAGCGCGATCGCGAAAGCCGATCTGACCTCAGTAGTAAAAGCACTGATCCAACGCAATCCCGATGGCATGGTATTTGATTATGTGCGCTATCCCACTAATTCCACTGGAGCGCTAATTGATAATGTTAAACAACTTTGGATTCATGGACAGTCGTCGCGAACTGCTTTACTCAATAGCATTGACAATAAAAATGTCCGCGAACTAATGTCGCTCTATATTCAAAATGGCGATCTCACCTCTAATGATGTTATCCAAACTGAGAAGCGCCTCGCTGAATCTGCCAAAGTAAAGCCAACGGATATTAAAAATCCTGCGGAAACGGCTGCGATCGCGGAAAGTTTGCTCTGGAATATTGCCACAAATCATGCTTACCAAGGCGTAATCAATTTCATAACCACAATTTCCGCTCCCCTCAAACAAAATAATCTCGCGATCGGCACTGTCTTCTTTCCCAATGGCAATCGTTCTGAATCAGGAAAATTTGAGGCAAGAATGCAGCCTTGGGATCGTTTTCCCTCCAATATGGAACGCCATCCGATGACCTATGCCCTTTGCAATGATGGGAACTGTGTCGCTGATCAAGTTAGTGAAGTTGTCCGTCAGTCCCCACCCGAAACCCTAGTTTGTCCAGTTTTGGCAGGAACTTGGGGACAAGGTTTTGATGGACATCCTAGTTTTGAGAAGCAAATGCAAGCAATTCGAGCTAGAGAACCAAAAATTAATTGTTTCAGTCACTTTGTCTATGCATGGATGGAACCTGAAAGCGATCGCCTCCGCAAAGTTGGTAGAGCCACAGGGCTAGAAAACCCGACCTGACCAAACTAAAGCAAAAAAAGCAGCACTTAGTGCTGCTTTTTTGTTTATTTGAGTTCTGCTAGAGCTTTACGGGCTTGAGCTAAGCCATCGATATTGCCTTGTTGATTAAAAAAGCGCTCAGCCTTTTCTAGCATTGTTCGAGATTCAAGTGTCCTTTGTTGAGTGGCGAGTAATTTACCTAGAGCCAGATAAGTCGCTGCATCTTCAGGTTCAGCTTCTAAAATTTGGCGATAGGCGACGATCGCTCCTGATAGAGAGCCTTGCTGAATATAGAGATCAGCGATCGCGCGTTGAATTTCAACTAAATTATTAGACGGGATATTTCGTGCGCCAGATGCTCTGCGGAGAGAGGTGATCGCCTCAGTATAATTGCCTTGACTTTGGAATACTTTAGAGATAGCGAGATTGGCTTGGGGATGGCGAGGATTAATTTCTAGTGCACGCTTATATTTGGCAATCGCTTCTTCGTTTTGATTTTGCTCCGCAAACAATCCACCAATCGCCACTAGTACATCAACATCAAAAGGTGCAATTTTATCGGCTTGGTTGTAAATAGCTAATGCGCCTTTTTGATCGCCACTTAGCCTTAACACATAGCCTAAATTAAGATAACTTTTAGAATCACTTGGTGCAACAGCGATCGCTTGACGATAAATCTTGGCGGCTTCAGCATATTTTTTTTGTTCGCTTAGCAAAAAACCGACGCTGTTGTAAGCATCTATGTTCGCCCGATCCAAAGTAATCGCGCGGCGATAAGCATTCAAGGCGTTGGAATAGTCCTTAATTCGCACATACACAAAGCCCAGGGCATTAAAAGCTTTGGCATTATTGGCATCAAGTTTTGTCGCGCTTTCCAAAGCGGAGATCGCACCTGAATAATTATTTTGTTGAGTTAATAAAAATCCCAGACTAGTCAAAATCTTAGAATTTTTTGGCTCTAGCTGTGAAGCTTGTTGATAAGAAGAGATCGCCCCTGAGATGTCGTTTTTTTGCCAAAGTTGACGACCTTGCCTAATCCATTCTGTCGCATCTTTTTTAGCTTGAGCATAGGCTGTATCGCTTACGGGTAGGGCTATTGCGCTGGCAATTGCAACAACTAAGGCGAGATTTGTGAAATTAATTATTGAACGAAACAAACGCATAAGCTTTTTGATTTACGTTAACGGATTTTTACTATCATGCGCTTCGCTTATAACAATAAAAATTCTATTCTTCCGAGTTTAACTCTTCCATATTAGCAAGTATATTAATAAGCCCGACTGAGTTGGGCGCATTGCGAGCGTCCGTAAAATCAGTTCCATCAATACTTTTAAGCGTTGATAAGTAAGTTCCAGTCAAATCTGCACCAATTAATTTAGCATTAGCCAAATTTGCCCAATTTAGCTTGGCATCAGTTAGATTAGCGCGACTAAGATCCGCCCCAGCTAGATTTGCACCAGTCAAATTTGCTCTGGTAAGATCGGCTTCTGTGAGATTTGCCCCACGCAGATCAGCGCCATTCAGACAGGCTCCCGTCAAAAAAGCATTAGCAAAATTAGCTCGACACAAGCGCGCTCGCGTTAAGTTGGCACTCGTCAAGAAAGCATGAGAAAAATTGGCTTCTACTAAAATTGCCTCACTTAAATCAGCTTCGATCAAGAAAGCTTCAGAGAGATTTGCGCCAATCAATGAGGCTTGTTCGAGTATTGTGCCATTAAGATTTGCTTGGATCAAAATCGAACCACTCAAATTAGCCCGTACCAAATTAGCAAGATTTAATTCTGCATCTTCTAAATTGGCAATATCGAGCGTAATCTCTGCAAGGTCTGATTCAATAAAATTTGCTCCAGACAAGTCCGCTCCAGTCAAAATCAATCCGATGAGCGATCGCTTACTAAAATCGCGATTGCCCAAAGCGTAACTTTCGAGAAGTTCTTTTGCGTTCATTTTTAATGGAAAAAAGATTAGAAACGATATCCCGAAGCAAGAATCTGAGCAACTGCCTTTGCATGATAAGACAAAATAATGTCTGCACCTGCCCGCTTCATGCTGAGCAGAGTTTCCAACATTACTTTCTTCTCATCAATCCAGCCAAGTTGGGCCGCCGCCTTGATCATCGCATACTCACCACTGACGTTATAAGCTGCAACTGGCACATTGGTAGCGTCTTTAACTTTGGCGATAATATCCAAATAAGCTAAGGCAGGCTTTACCATCACAATATCTGCACCCTCAGCAATATCAAGATAGACCTCTTTAATCGCTTCGCGAGAATTAGCAGGATCCATTTGATAGGTCTTCTTATCGCCAGATTTTGGCGCGGAACCTAAGGCATCCCGAAAAGGTCCATAATAAGCCGATGCATATTTTGCGGAATAAGCGAGAATACCGACATTCTCAAATCCATTAGCATCTAAACCTTGACGAATCGCACCAATACGTCCATCCATCATGTCAGAAGGTGAAACGAAGTCAGTGCCTGCGGCGGCTTGAGAGACCGACATCTTAACAAGGACTTCTACTGTCTCGTCATTAAGAATTACGCCATTATCATCAATGATGCCATCGTGTCCGTGTGTAGTGAAAGGATCGAGGGCAACATCAGTGAAAATAATAATATCAGGCAACACGGCCTTAATTGCGCGGACTGCACGCTGAGCCAAACCTTCAGGATTAAAACTTTCACTACCCGTAAGGTCTTTTTTCTCTTCAGGTACAGCAGGAAAAAGCGCGATCGCTTTAATTCCTAAAGCATAATTCTCTTCTACTTCTTTTACTAATAGATCGAGGGTAAAGCGATATGCCTCAGGCATAGAAGGAATCTCAACACGGCTATTCTCTCCTTCCATTACAAACATCGGATAGATAAAATCATCTATAGATAAATGTGCTTCTCTAACAAGACTGCGAATGGAAGGATTGCGGCGAAGACGGCGAGGGCGATGAGTGAGTTGCATTGATGTTTCTTAACTTTATCTTTTAATTATTTTTAATGATTTTCTAAATAGCTTTCTAAATAGCTTTATTTTGAAAAACACGTATTTTTAGTTAAAGATTATACCAGAATGACTAACCCCGAAATGTTCGAGCGTATTCCCCAAATCTGAAAATGGCTTTGTCAATCTTAAAACTTTGTCTGGATTAGTAAGGGCAGCATTTTACGCCGTCTATACTAAAACCCTATCATCTAGATATTTGAGAGGGTTGTAAACTGTGAAAGCATTCGTAGCAGGAGCCACTGGGCAAACAGGGCGACATATCATTACTGAATTAATAAATCGCAATATTTCGGTTAGAGCTTTAGTACGAGATTTAGAACTTGCTAAGCAGAGTTTGCCGACTGAAGTAGAGCTAGTGCGAGGAGATGTGCTTTCTGCTAGTGCTTTGACTGAAGCGATCGCTGATTGTGATGTTCTGGTTTGTGCAACAGGGGCAAAACCGAGTCTTAATCCCTTGAAGCCTTATTTAGTCGATTACATTGGTACAAAAAATTTAATAAATGCAGCGAAAGCAAAAAGTATCCAGCATTTTGTGATCATCTCTTCTCTTTGCACATCAAAACTTTTTCACCCACTAAATCTCTTTTGGTTAGTGCTTTTTTGGAAAAAGCAAGCGGAAAGGTATTTGCAAACTTGTGGATTGACATACACAATCATCCGACCAGGAGGATTGGTAAATAATGAAAAACTAGGTGAATTGGTAATGTCTAGTGCTGACACTTTGTTTGAAGGCAGTATCCCACGTACCAAAGTTGCCCAAGTAGCTGTCGATGCACTTTTTGAGTCTGCGGCTCAAAATAAACTGGTCGAGATTATAACTAAAACAGATATTCCTGCTCGCCCAATCGCTGAATTATTTGCTAATGTTTAATGATTAAGATGACGCAAAGGATCATCCTAGAATCTAGGAAAAAATGACTAAAACCGTATTAATCACTGGGGCTTCGACTGGAATTGGCAGAGAAACGGCTTTGTATTTTCAGAAACAGGGTTGGAATGTGGCAGCTACAATGCGATCGCCTAATCAAGAGATTAACAAAACTAATAGCTTGGCAAATCTTGATCGCGTAGTTTGCCTCAAACTAGATGTTACCGATCCTCAAACGATCATTGATGCGGTTGCTACGACCATTTCTAAATTTGGAGCGATCGACGTACTAGTTAATAATGCAGGTTACGGTTTGTTAGGTGTATTTGAGACCTCTACATCAGAACAGATTCAGCGCCAATTTAATACCAATGTCTTCGGCTTAATGGAGGCAACTCGCGCGGTATTGCCCCATTTTCGCGATCGCAAAAGTGGTGTAATTGTTAATGTTGCTTCTATTGGTGGGCGAGTTGCTTTTCCTCTCTATAGCCTCTATCACTCCACAAAATGGGCTGTAGAAGGCTTTTCCGAATCTTTGCAACATGAATTACGAGCATTTAATATTCGCGTCAAAATTATCGAACCAGGACCAATTAAAACCGACTTTTATGATCGATCATCTGATCGCACTAAAAATTCTGATTTAACTGATTACGATGCTTTTAGCGATCGCGTATTAACAGTGCTCAATAAAGTTGGCACAACTGGAGCCTTACCTGAAGTCGTAGCAAAAACGATTTATGGCGCTAGTACCGATAACTCGTGGAAATTGCGTTATCCCGCTGATCCGATTGCCAAGCAATTATTGTTTTTACGTAAGCTGTTACCCGATTTTCTATTTACGAAGATTGTTCGCAAAGGCACTGGCGTTTAGTAAAAGTGGAGCGGAGCCTTGCTTTCGCTCTAGTCTTGGCTTTTTTACTACACTTAACGCTGATTTAGTGATGCAGGTTTAGCAGGCTTTAGAGGAATATTATTTGTTTGGAGCCAATCTTTGCCCACTCTAACCGTGATATCTGATTCTATATCGCCTGTAGATTCGACCAGTACTTCACCAATTCCCAAGGCATCACGCAGTTTCTCGGCACTTGCCTTATCGCCATTTTGGGCAATAATCTGGGTCTTAGCAAGTGGCTTTGTCCAGCGATCGCTAGCAGAAAAAACTTGAGCATATCCCGCCTTAGAAAGAACAGTCGTCGCTTTTTTAGATCCTTCAGGTTGAGACATACTATCTTGGATCGCGACTCTAAGCGTTTGA
>JAYVVP010000064.1:0-6136 GCA_043786935.1 Pseudanabaena sp.
CGGTAGATTTAGTAAGCTATCAAGATATATATCCATCTCTAATTATTTAGTATGATTGTATCTCATTATACAGTTATCCCCACAACCCCAGAAGAGCCGAAATTATAGAAAAAACAACTGATAGATTTACAAGATTAAGTCCATATGAAGTTGAGGCATTAGTTTGCGATTGGCTTCTAAATCTGCACACTAATGATGAAATTAGTAGCCCAGTAAAGGGCGTAGATCTTATTTGCTCATCTACATCTTCTTTATTAGGTAAACAATTGACTATTGGATATGAGGTGAAATATATTAGTCAGCGCTTAAGGATATCTAAAAGTAACATGAAAAATCATTTGCGTCAGTTAGGAGCATATTTTCAATACCAACATCTTGATAGAGCGTATCTTTTATTAGTTATTGAAAGTCAATCATTTAACGATATGACTTTAGCATGTGCGAGTTATCAAAATGAAGTCAGAAATCTTGATCTTACGCACAAAATTGGTTTAATCGTTGGCACTATTCTGTATGTTGATGACAATCCATTGTTAGGTTCTTATTTTACTGAGATTGCACGTATTGAACCTTATTTTTAGAAAATGATTGGCTAAGACTTTTTTAAAATTTAAGACTTAAATCCTAAGTTAGTGATATTGGCATAGATTTTTATATTGGATAGAGTACATTTCTCAGATTCTTAACTAAATTTAGTTAGCAAGCTATGAACACAAAATTAGGAATATCTGAAATAATCTCAGATAAAAGAGAAGCAATCTTCAATATTGCTTCTAAACATGGTGCTTATGGGGTCAGAATTTTTGGCTCGGTGGCACGAGGTGAAGCAACTGAAGATAGTGATATCGACTTTTTGGTTGATTATGATCTAAAAAAAATTAGTCCTTGGTTTCCTGTTGGGCTGATTCACGATCTAGAGGAATTGCTACAGCGAAAAGTTGATGTTGTGCCTGCTAACTCAATACATCCCTTTATTCGCGATCGCATTTTTCAAGAGGCTGTAGAAATATGAAAGATCCCAGAATTTACATCATTCATATTCGCGAATGTATTAATCGTATTGAAAGTTATACAGCAGAGGGCATGGATAGTTTTTATAGTGATTTAAAAACTCAAGATGCTGTCATCCGAAATCTAGAAACATTAGGAGATGCCACCCAGCAATTGCCTGAAGCTTGGAAAGATGATCATCCAGAGATTGACTGGCGTAGGGTTACAGAATTTAGAAATGTGTTAGCCCATCAGTATCTCGAAATCAACTTAGATATAGTTTGGAACGTGATTGAGTATAGATTGCCCGAATTGAAACAAGCAATTGAAAAGATTGCTGAAGATTTTTGGAATAGCTAGTTAATTATATGGTTACGTGATTTTCAGATCTAGAAATCGAAGTAAATAAAGGGTAGTTTCTTGTCGGGACTGAGAATGCTGACTAAAAACAAGCTAACTGGTACTAAAAATAATTTGACTTGCCAATTTAGTTGCCACTTGGCGCGATCGCACTTATAGGCAATTAACATCACTATAAATAGACTAAACATTAGTAGTGCAATTTGCCCTGAAGTAACACCGAGGGACTCTACATAAATTTTTACGCCAAACTGAGGATCGCTCTGGTATCCCCAGAGTCTTTGCAAAAACATAGTTGTATCAGTCCAATTGGGTAAACGAAAAGGAATCCAGCCCAAAAAGACTACTAGCTGCGTGATTAAAATTGCTACGATCTTCATGGGTAAAGGTTTCCAGATTTTGTGCAACCCTTCAAATACGGTGCAAACCTCCATCCACAGGCGATGTGCTACTAGGGCAGCCCCATGCCAGATGCCCCAGATAATAAATCCCCAGTTTGCGCCATGCCAAAGACCGACTACCAGCATGATGATCATCAAGTTAAGGCAAGTGCGCCAGAGTCCCCCCCTTGAGCCACCGAGAGGAATATAGAGATAATTTCGCATCCATGCACCGAGGGTCATGTGCCATCGCCGCCAAAAATCGGAAATACTTCCAGCGAGATAGGGAAAATCAAAATTTTGGGGCAGTCTGAAACCTAATAGCAGAGAGCTACCTCTTGCCATATCTATGTAACCGCTAAAGTCGCAATAAATCTGGATGCCGTAACCAATTAGGGCTAGCCATAAATCGATACTGCCTGCGCGATCGCTATTACGAAAACAAAGATCGACAAATCTAGCCATATTGTCGGCAACGATCCCTTTTTTGGCTGCACCACAGGCAAATAGCCATAAACCTTCGGCGATATCGGGTAAAACAGGACGCGATCGCGTTAAGATCTGGGGCGCAAATTCTTGATAGCGGGTAATTGGTCCCGATAGAAGCTTTGCAAAAAACATCTTGTAAGCGGCGAAGCTGAGAAAATCTCTGGCAGGGGTATCACCTCGATACGTATCAATCAAATAGGCAATTAATTCAAATACAAAAAAGCTTAAGGTGACAGGCGGTACAATATTTGCCTTTGCCCAGACCGCTAACGAACTCCCCACTGGTAAACCCGTAAGGTTGCCGATTGCTGTCGCTACAAAGGGAATATATTTAAATCCAAATAACAGTAGTACATTAAAAAATATCCCCACAAACAACAACCACTGTTTCAGGAATTTATCTCCTTTGCGAATTTCCCCTCCTAACCAAAAGTTAATCGCTAACATTACCAGCAATAGCCATACATACTGTCTCTGGATAAATGAGTAAAACAGTAAGCTTGCTGTCAGAATAACTAACAAGCGTGCTTGCACATTTGGTAAGAGCCAATAAACAATCGCTGTGATGATTAGGAATGCGGCATAGTCAAGAGAAAGAAAGTCCATTTTTGTACCAGTCACAAACTGGACAAAGTGGAGGTAAAGAAAATCCATTGTTAGGAAACTACTTCAGGTGCAGGAAAAGAAATTACATCTGATGCAATATCAAGTGGGGCATCGTCAATGGATTTGATCGGAACCCAACTTGGTAAGGTACAACTAGCTTCTTCTACCTGTAATTGGACACAGGGAATTGTATCCGAAAGTATGGAGCTTGCCATCATTCCTGTATGAATTTCCAAATGTGCAGAGGAGATCGCCTCAAATATTAGATTTTGCCCTGGAAAAACGACACGCTCGAAATACCACTGTTGCACGTCGGTGATTCGCGCAATTTGAATTTTGCTAGTCGCATTCACATAGGAGCAGACAACCTTTTTATCGTGTAAATCAGCAGGTAACGGGTCAAATAAAGACATAATGTTTTATATAAATTTTATAAACCTGAAAATATTAAGCCTTTTTCATCGTTTAAATAGTCATAGATTAATCATGAATACAAAAATATTCTTAATAAAATCGAACAGACCCTGCCGATATGTTTGAAGTTTACAAGAATACTGATCTCGTAATTTAAGCTAGTGATAAAACTAACACCCTAAACCACCTAGCGATTGTAAATACTACTACCAACCATTGATAAGTAATCGCTAATTTAAGTTTTGATATAGCTACAGTCATCTTTGATTTTTTCTAAATCTATGGGCAATAGTTACATATCGATCGTTGTCATCAATTTTGAAAATCTTTCTACTGTGCCCCCAGACCAGTAAAGAGCCTAAACAAACACCAAACATCAAATCTTGAATATAATTAAGATATGTAAAGGCTTAGTAATTTATGTATGGCGATTTACAGTTATGTATCTCGCAGTAAAAGCTTAAAAAATAATAAAAATAATTAATATCTGAGATAAAGTCCTATGCTCACTGATTCTATAAAAAGTTCTACAGAAAGTTCTATAACTCCCTCCAACACGCTTATTAATAAGAAGTTTGGTGATGTATCAAGTTTATCGGTGGGCTGCGATCGCATTCTTTATATCCGCCTACCATGTAACCCGATTTTCCCAATTGGCGTAGTTTACCTGTCCGATCACGTTCATAAGGTTGCGCCTGATGTGCAGCAAAATATTTTTGATTTGGGTACAGTGCCACCGCTTGATTTTTATGCAGCACTAGATCGGGCGATCGACAAGTTTAAACCAAACTTATTAGTGTTTTCATGGCGCGATATTCAGATTTATGCACCTGTGGGTGGACGTGGTGGCAATCCTCTCCAAAATGCTTTTGAGTTTTACTATGCCAAAAATCCTTTCAAAAAACTACGGGGCGCAATCAATGGACTGCGTTTATTTACAACTTATTACGCTGAGCTTTGGCGTAACTCTCAGTTAGTTCGACGTGGTTTAGAGCGAGCAAGACGCTACCACCCTGAAGCAAAGGCGGTAATTGGTGGTGGTGCAGTTAGCGTTTTTTATGAACAGCTAGGTAGTATCTTGCCGAAGGGAACGATCATTTCGGTTGGTGAGGGTGAATCGTTGCTAGAACGTTTGGTGCAAGGTCGTGAAATTGAAAGCGATCGCTGCTATGTAGTTGGAGAAACCAAGCCACGCGAAAGATTAATTCATGAGCAACCTGCACCAATTGAGAAAAGCGCTTGCGATTATGAATATATCGAATCGATTTGGGAGGATTTTAATTACTATTTTCGCGATCGGGACTTTTATATTGGGGTACAAACCAAACGGGGCTGTCCTCACAACTGTTGCTACTGCATTTATACCGTAATCGAAGGGAAGCAAGTTCGCATCAATCCTACCGATGAAGTGATCAAAGAAATGCGTACACTCTACGATCGCGGTGTTCGCAACTTTTGGTTTACTGATGCTCAATTTATTCCTGCCAAAAAATTTATTGATGATGCTATAGAACTATTAGAAAAAGTCAAAGCATCAGGTATGAACGACATCCATTGGGCAGCCTATATCCGCGCTGATAACCTCACGCCCTATCTCTGTCAACTTATGGTGGAGACAGGCATGAGCTATTTTGAGATCGGCATTACCAGCGGCTCTCAAGAATTAGTACGGAAGATGCGAATGGGTTACAACCTGAAGTCAGTTTTACAAAACTGTCGCGACCTCAAAGCTGCTGGTTTCAACGAATTAGTGTCGATCAATTATTCCTTCAACGTCATTGATGAGACCTTAGAAACAGTTCGCCAAACGATCGCTTATCATCGAGAATTGGAATCTATTTTTGGTGCGGATAAAGTGGAACCTGCAATCTTCTTTATTGGTTTGCAACCGCATACACATTTGGAAGATTATGCTTTTAAAAACAACATTCTCAAAAAAGGGTATAACCCAATGAGCATGATGCCTTGGACTGCCAAAAAACTTTTATGGAATCCTGAACCTCTAGGTTCCTTCTTTGGTGAAGTCTGTTTAGAAGCATGGAAACGTGATGATGACGACTTTGGTCGGACAGTAATGAATATTTTAGAGGAGCGTTTAGGACGCGCACCCCTAGAAGAAGCTCTTGCAGCTCCTATGAAAGAGTTAGCCCATGTATAGGTTCAAAAACTTAGAAAGTAAGTTTTTTGAAAATCATTATTTATGAAGTTAGGATAATTAATACAAAAGAGAGGTGGCGCAAAGCACTACCTCTCTTTTCTAATTAAGTTGTCCTTCGCTTCCATAGACGATAGCCAACAAAAGAAATGATTGCAATTAAAACTCCAAAAACGACAACCTTGGTAATTACATCAATGTAATCTTCAACTAACTTGTAATTTTTACCTAAAAAGTAACCCGCATAAGTTAGTAGAGTTATCCAGCCAATAGTTCCAATTGTGGAATAGAGAAAAAAGGGAATTAGAGGCATCTTCGTAATACCTGCGGGAACAGAAATCAATGTTCGGATTCCTGGAACCATACGACCGAGTAGAACTGCTGTAGAGCCATGTTTTTGAAACCAATTTACTGATTTTTCAAGGTCTTTTTCAGAAATACCAATCCATTTGCCATAACGCGCCGCCAAAGCTTGTAAACGCTCCTGTCCTAGCAACAAGCCTGCATAGTACCAAGGGATCGCACCCAAGATAGTGCCAATCACCCCCGCCGCGATCGCAGGAATCACTTGAATTTGCGTATTCGGGAAAGTTGCCGTATATCCTGCTAAAGGCATAATCAATTCTGATGGAATCGGTGGAAATAGATTTTCTAAAAACATCAGTAGCCCAATCCCTACATATCCTAGGGAATTCATCGTGTTTGTAATCCATTCCTGCATTTTGTATGTACCAAATTACGA
>JAYVVP010000065.1:0-16277 GCA_043786935.1 Pseudanabaena sp.
GGACTGGCAGGTTGCTTAATGTGTGGATACTTTTAGCTTACCTGTTTAGTCTTTTTTTTCTTCAAATTTGTTTGGCTTAACCCGAACTGACGTTAATTAATTATTTTTACAGCAGTTGTTGATCAAATCCATCACAATAAGGGTCGCAGGGCGAAGCCCCGCAATTTCCATCTCAATTAATTTATGTTTCCTACAGGCATATATTCTTGGATAAGTTTGCGCTGACTTACCCGATCGCCTTCTGCTAGTAAGCGATCGCCTGCCTCTTTTAGGATTTTTAAATCGAAATTAGGCGGACGAAATTCAGGTAATGATTGAGTGCTATTAACAAGGCGCATCGATAAGTGATCTAAGCCAATCTCATAGATAAACTTACGAACTTGCTCATCATATAGACTTGATCGCAACGAGCTAAAAAAGTCAATAGAGCGATCAGGATACATATCCACAAGCCGCTCAATTTCCCACATTGGAATGCCATCAGGTGCGAAAATACCACCGACAATGCCAATGCGATCGCTACGATCGGGCTGCCAGAAAAACTTTTCCATTCGCCCATCGCGAACCAGCGGTGCATACAAAGTCGAAAAATCATTCCCCGTCACAATAATCGGCACACGTCTAATCGGATTACTATCATAACTACCTGGTAATTGCACATTAGTCGGATTATCGGCAATATTCATCAAAGTCGCATTGACCAACTGCGTATTGACTGTATATTGTGTGGTGCTATCAACTCGTCCCGCCCCTGCATCCAAATCGTTAATCAAGAGAACACACATTTTGCCCCGCACCTTGATTAACTCAGCTGCCTCACGGTAACGCATTCTAATTAATCTGGCAGGATCGCCAGCATCTGGACTTTCTAATTCACCGCCCGACATTCTGATCGGTTCAATGCCTAAGCGCTCAAACGCCATCTCACACTGAAACGACTTGCCCTCACCTTTGCCACCATGAATGCCCAAAATAAGCGGTACATTGACATTAGGCAACTTCATAAAATTTTTGGCAAGATGAACAGCAAATTTGTCCAAAAAGCGCGGTGAAATGTAATAAGACATACAGATTAATTTTGATGACCAATAGGAATTTACACTACAAGGCTTGGCAGTTTCAAAAAAATAAAAAATAAAAAGTCCGCCTAGGCGGACTTTTTATTTACTTCTTAATCTTAGAGCTAGGGGGAACTCTAGCAGGTTCACGGAAGAAAATTGCGAAAAAGAACAAACCAATCAAACAAGCGAAAATCAAAACGTAAGTAATAGCTTCCATTGGATATTAGACCTCAACAGGACGAGAAGTTTTGTCACCAAGTTTTTGGAATGCGCCCCATTCAACTTGTTCTTCGCTGAGTTCTGGATCAACACCAGCAAACACATCACGGAACAAGGTACGAGCGCCATGCCAAATATGACCGAAGAAGAAGAACAAAGCAAATACAGCATGTCCAAAAGTAAACCAACCACGAGGGCTAGTACGGAATACACCGTCAGATTTATTCTTTTCTTGATCAAATTCAAAGATTTCGCCTAGCTGAGCTTGACGAGCATATTTTTTAACGGTCGGAGCATCGGTAAAAGCTTGACCATTTAATTGACCGCCAACAAAGGCGACAGTTACGCCAGTTTGTTCAACGCTGTATTTAGACTCAGCACGACGGAAAGGGATGTCCGCACGAACTATACCATCTTGATCTTGAAGAACTACAGGGAAAGTTTCAAAGAAGTTAGGGAGTCGGCGAACGCTAAGGTCACGACCTTCTCCATCTTTGAAAACTGGATGACCTTGCCAGCCTTGAGCAATCCCATCACCATTGTTCATTGGACCAACGCGGAACAAACCACCTTTAGCGGGGCTATTGCCAACGTAGTCATAGAAAGCAAGTTTATCGGGGATTTTTGACCAAGCATCTTCAGCACTCAAACCAGCATTTAGTCCAGTTTGGACACGACGATCAATTTCTTTTTGGAAAGAACTGCTGTCCCACTGATAGCGGGTAGGACCAAACAATTCGATAGGGGTAGAGGCTGAGCCGTACCACATTGTTCCTGCGACAATAAACGCTGCAAAAAATACTGCGGCAATACTGCTAGATAGTACAGTTTCGATATTACCCATGCGGAGTGCTTTGTATAAACGCTCTGGTGGACGCACGGTTAAGTGGAATAAACCTGCAACAATACCAACAATACCAGCCGCAATGTGGTGAGCCACAATACCGCCTGCGTCAAATGGATTAAATCCATTAGGTCCCCATTCAGGTGCGACAGGTGCAACATGCCCTGTTAGACCATAGGCATCAGATACCCACATCCCAGGCCCAAAAAGTCCTGTTAGGTGAAATGCTCCGAAACCAAAGCACAGTAAGCCAGACAGAAACAAATGAATACCGAACATTTTAGGCAAATCTAAAGCAGGTTCGCCTGTGCGAGGGTCTCTAAATAGCTCTAGATCCCAGTTAACCCAATGCCAAATAGCAGCAAGGAAGAGTAAACCAGAGAGGACAATGTGAGCAATAGCTACGCCTTCAAAAGACCAGAAACCAGGATCGGTGACGGGTTCGCCAGTGATTGTCCAGCCACCCCAAGAGTTGGTAATACCAAGACGGGTCATAAAAGGCATGACAAACATACCTTGCCTCCACATAGGATTGAGGACTGGGTCACTGGGGTCAAAAATTGCTAACTCGTAAAGCGCCATCGAGCCTGCCCACCCTGCTACGAGAGCAGTGTGCATCAGGTGCGTGGCAATAAGTCTTCCTGGGTCGTTTAGGAGGACTGTATGCACTCGATACCAGGGTAATCCCATTGCAAATGTTCCTTAAATTTATGTAGTGATTAAAATCTTAACGATTTTTTATTTTAATTTAGGATAATTGATTCTGAAGTGGTTAGCTGCTCAAGAAGGGTGAGCAGACACGTTACTCAGAAACGTCAAACTAGTTTAATTATTTTATTCTTAACATAATAATAAACTATTCCTTCCGATTGATTGCCTGATCGCAACATTAAAAAATTAGTGAGATTTAAAATTTACCTCAAGCAATGTCTTTAATTTCTGGATTTAAGGTCGGTAAATCCTTGTTGGTAAATGCGATCGCGATATTTCGATAACCAAATCCACAGATGCGCGATCGCTGATCATACGGGGCATAAATAGTTCAGGATGAAGTGCTTTCCAAAAATATTCGACAAATTTGGTGATTTCCTGATCACTCATACCAGTTTTGCCAGTAGCAATTAATTTGTGTTCGGCTTCGATCCGCCATTGATAGCTGTAGTTATAATTTTCAGGTTTAATTACAATCAAACTATCGAGATATGCCCAGAGAGGTAAGTAGTTGTAAAGGTTAGCGTTACATTCGAGAGCAAATTCGCGATCGCTTTCTGACAAGATTGGCGGTACAAAATTTTTAAAAGCATCAATTGGTATAGGACGCATACCGACAAACCAACCTTCAAACAAAATAATATCGGCATCATATGAAATTTCAGGGGCGATGCGATCGCCTGCGCCATTGTGTAAAGACTTATCAAAACGGGGTATGGCGATCGGTTTAGGCTTTTCAAGAGAGCGATCGCGCAGTTGTTGTAAGACCTGAATACCTAAATCAATATCGTGCGTATTCGGTGGTCCTCGCCAGATTAGAGCAGGGGTATGATCGCGTAGCTTTTGTCGCTCTCCATAGGTTTTGTAAAAGTCATCAAGTGAAATACTCAGAAAAGTCTTGCCAAGATGCCTCAACAAAATATTTAGAACAAATCCTAATGTTGTCTTACCTGAACCTTGTCCGCCTAATAAGCCCTGAATTAAGGAGCGTCCTATTTGTTGTTGTTGGTTGGCTAGGCGTTGCGCGAGGGGTAGCCAGTAATGCCACAACAGAGGAAATATTAAAGATGGCGGATCAATTTGAATATTGGAAATAATTAGGCTTTGTGAAATTTCTCGATAAGCCAATCTCAGTAAATGCGATCGCTGCTCAATGATCTCTTCTGCACTTAGATTTTTTAAATCTAGCACCTGCAAGCGATCGCGGTTTTCTAACAAATTTTGCTTTAGCTGAGCATAGTCAAACTTAGATAAGTGCTTGTCTTGAACGATCAGTTTAAGAATATTTATAAGTACTTTTTCAGTCATTTCTTGCCAAATCAGGAATTGCGATGATTTTAGAACATGAGAAAATCATATAGATTACAGATTTACAAAAACTAAGTTATGCGATCGCTAATTTTTTAGCATAGAATTATTTTGTAAGTGATTATACGTAAGCTCCTCCACACAAAACTACTTGTAGTTACTTACATGTAAATTAGTTAGTCCATTACTACACAGAAAAAATTACAACTATGAATTTAAAAGCTCTCCTTATTGTTGCAAGCCTTGGCTTATCTGCCTCTGCTGGTCTAGTTTCTTGTGCTTCTGAAACTCCTCTTACCCCACCTGCTGCTACAGGTGCGGCTAAACCTGACGCAATGGCAAAGCCTGATGCAGCAAAAACTGATGCTGTAACTAAAGATAAAACAGCAAAGCCTGATGCAATGGCAAAACCTGCTGCTACAGCTAAAGAACAGATCGCAAAGCCTGATGCTATGGCAAAGCCTGATGCCATGGCAAAGCCTGATGCCATGGCAAAGCCTGATGCAACTAAAAAGCCTCAGTAGTTAACCATCAGAGAGCAAAGAGAAGGGTACGAATGCTCTTTGCTCGGAGTACTTCTAAAAGAAGAAAGGGCGCAAAGCGCCCTTTCTTCTTTTGATTTTTTGATGATTGACATAAGAGCCAAGCAAAATTTTATAGAAATGACTATGCGATCGCCAACTCAAAAGATGACTCAACCTCTAGCAGCTAAAATTTTTCATTGGGTAAGTCTAGTCAGTTTGTTTTTAATGATAACTAGTGGCTTACAGATTTATAATGCCAATCCAGTGTTTGGGGGGCGCGAAGGTATTCATATTCCGCCAATTTTGGGGCTAGGTGGCTGGTTGGCAGGTGGAAGACATTGGCACTTTGCCACGATGTGGATATTTGCGCTAAATCTTTTGTGGTATGGAGTTTATGTTTTACTGACGAGACGTTGGCGACATCGGTATATGAGTGGCAAAGATGTAAAAGCGTTGCTAGTTAGTCAAAATGAAAAGCGCAAGAATTATGCTTGGCATCGATTGGTTTATACATTGCTGATTCCGATTTTGTTGTTATCAATTTTTTCGGGGCTAGGTATGTATAAACCTGCTCAGTTTTACTGGATTGTCGATAGCTTGGGGGGCTGGGAAGCTTTACGGATTACTCATTTTATGGCAGTGCCAATCACGATGATATTAGCGGGGATTCATTCACAGTTGGGGCGCAAGGTGGGCGGAGATCGCTTGCTTGACTCAATGTTTTGGAGTAAGTAGCAAAGAAGTAGCAAAAAGCAAGTAAATATTTCCCTTTGCTATATTTAAGTTATGTCAGAAGAATCTAAACAAAAAAATCAATCAGATACTGAACTTGACGATGATAACTTTGTACCACGCCGTCGTTTTTTGACTTTGGCAGGTGCGGGTTTACTGACGATTGGCTTTGGCAGTGTTGCTGAGAGTTTGGTCGGTGGTTTATCGGAGCCGTTAAATCAACAAGTTGAGTCATTAATTTTTAAGCCGCAGCAACCAGTGCCAGAGTTTGCTGTTAGTGAGATCGAGCCAAATAAGTTAATTGTCAATACTTTTAGATTCACGCCTGCGATCAATCCTGAAACCTATCGTTTGACCATTGATGGTGAAGTTAACAATCCGCTTAGCCTGAGTATGAGTGATTTGCAAAAACTACCATTTAGATCAATGGTAATTCGTCATGTATGTGTTGAAGGATGGGCCGCGATCGTGCAATGGGGAGGTGTAAGGTTGCAAGATTTAATTGCGATCGCCAAGCCTTCCGATCAAGTTAAGTACGTATATTTTTATTCGGCAGATGGCTATTACGAAAGCTGGGATATTGATTCGGTGATGCATCCACAGACTTTGATGGCTTATCAAAAAAACGGACAGCCTCTCGAAACAGATTTTGGTGCTCCCTTACGTTTAGCCTCGCCGATTAAACTTGGTTATAAGCTCAGTAAATGGGTAACTAAGATTCAGTTGACGAGTAAGCTAGGTAAAAAACGTGGCTACTGGGAGGATTTAGGCTACGAATGGTATGCAGGGCTGTAGCGATTGTTATTTATCTGCAAGGCTCTCTTAACAAAGCCGCTTTGACTAATTTAGTCTCATTAACTTTTGTGTTATGTTCAACCTACGCGAAGCCTAAAACTCTAAGCAAGTTAAGTTTATGCCTTTAATTTTTACATCTAGATTTAATCGCTTTCAATCAATTAACTCTACGCAAGCATGGTCGCTATTTTTAACTGTTTGCAAGAAAGATGATTCACTTGGAAAAAATCCTATGATTGGTAAATATGTAACAGTCACAATCTTAGGTGCGATCGTTGCTCAGATCGTTGAAACAACTTTGGTATAGCACTCAGTAAAATTATTAAAAGCAAAGGCGACGCTAAGCGTTGCCTTTGCTTTTTTGGGTGAGAATGAGACTTAGACAGCCTCTAAATCTTTTTCACCAGTACGGATGCGGATAATTCGTTCTATAGGAGACACGAAAATCTTGCCATCGCCGATCTCGCCAGTACGAGCCGCAGTAATAACGTTATCTACCACCATGTCAACTTGGTCATCTTCTACAACAATCTCGATTTTGAGCTTTTGTAGAAACTCAACCGTGTACTCAGAGCCGCGATAGCGCTCTGTTTGTCCTTTCTGACGGCCAAACCCACGCACTTCTGACACGGTCATACCTACTACGCCAGCATTGACGAGAGCAATTTTGACTTCGTCGAGCTTGAACGGACGAATGATTGCTTCAACCTTTTTCAACTTAACTCCTCCACTGATTCTTGAACTTTAATACACTTGAACGGATACTCAATTTTGTAGCCTAGCATACTATTCGAGATTGTTATGACGATTGACGTTGCCATGTCCACCAACGAATTACCAGTTTTTCTAATTCAATCCAGACAAACATCAATGCACTAAAACCAAAGCAAACTGCTAGCTCGGTTGGTGTAAGTAAGTGTGTGCCAAAGAAGCGGCGGAACGGCTCTGAGTAAATTAGTACCATCTGTAAAACTGTGGTCATAATTACTGATCCCCAAATATAGGGATTAGTTCGTGGATCGAGTTCAATCGTCAGTTGGGTGTTAGAACGAATGGCGATCGCATGACCCATTTGGGCTAAACAAAGCGTAGTAAATACCATCGTTTGCCAGCGATTAGGTGAGTAAGTGTCATTAAAAGTATTGGCGGTGGTATAGCCATGAGCCCAGACCATTAATGCGATGGTAATCACAGCCAAAATTATGCCAATCCGAATCATGTATAAACCCATTCCTCTGGCAAAAATATTTTCGCGCGGATCGACAGGTGGACGTTTCATGACATTTGGCTCGGCTGGTTCGACAGCAAGGGCAAGCGCAGGTAAGCCATCAGTAACAAGATTCATCCACAAAATTTGTAGAGGAATCAGGGGAACGGCAAAGCCAAGTATAGGAGCCGCAGCGATCGTAATTACTTCACCGATGTTGCTACCGAGGATGTATTTGATAAAGCGACGGATATTCGTATAAACCACGCGCCCTTCCTCAGTAGCGGCGACAATTGTGGCAAAGTTATCATCAAGTAAGATCATGTCACTGGCTTCTTTTGATACGTCAGTGCCTGTAATACCCATAGCGATACCGATATCGGCTTGTTTGAGGGCTGGGGCATCATTGACCCCATCACCTGTCATCGCTACGAAATGATGCTGTCTTTGTAAGGCTTGTACAATTCGTAGTTTATGCTCAGGAGAGACACGAGCATAGACGTTGACCTGATCGACTTCGCGATCTAGATCGGCGGGACTCATCAGTTCTAGCTCTCGACCTGTGAGCACGCGATCGCCTGTTCTGGCAATCCCTAGATCAACCGCGATCGCTCTAGCTGTCAGTTGATGATCGCCTGTGATCATGACAGGACGGATACCAGCTTCGCGACAAAGCTTTACAGCTTCGCGCACTTCGGGGCGAGGTGCATCAAGCATTCCTACTAAGCCGACCCAGATTAAGTTGCTTTCATCCCTCTCATTAAGCCCTTCTTCGGGTAGATCAGAGATTGTCCGATATGCAAAGCCTAGAACACGCAAACCACTACCAGCAAGTTCGTTATTCTGCTCAAGAACTTGTTGACGTTGATGATCAGCAATCGGATGAATCTGATCACCAATTTGAATATGAGTGCAGCATTCTAAAGTTAATTCTGGCGAACCCTTGCAAAAGAGCACGTTACCGCCATGTTCACCTTGTACCAGTACACTCATGCGTTTGCGTTCAGACGAGAATGGAACTTCAGATACACGCGGCATCCGATGCTGCCATTCTGAAAAGTCGCAATCACCTTTTGTCGCTAGTACTAACAATGCGCCTTCAGTCGGATCGCCAATAATCATCCATTCACTATTTTTTTGTTGCAAGATAGCATCGTTGCAAAATATGCAAGCCATTAGCAATTGCTGCACTTCAGGTAGGCTAGTGACCACAAAGTTAGCATCTGCTTGAGCATCTACCGATACCATAAATTCCCCAGTCGGTACATATCCGTCGCCTGTAACCTGTAACGCATGTTGCGCTGTGCGGATACTCTGCACAACCATTTTGTTTTGAGTTAAAGTTCCTGTCTTGTCAGAACAGATTGTCGTGACTGAGCCAAGTGTTTCGACGGCTGGCAAACGGCGAATGAGGGCGTTTCTTTTGACCATGCGTTGAGTTCCCAAGGCAAGGGTAACTGTCACCACCGCAGGTAAACCTTCAGGCACTACGGCAACTGCCATACTCAAAGAGGTCTTCAGGAGTTCGCCAAAGTTCCCTTTGTTGAAAAGTCCAATCAGTATGACTAGTGCCACTAGAGCAAGAGAACCGCTTACTAATACGTTGCCTAACTGCGTCATCCGTTGTTGCAGGGGCGTATCTTCTGACTCCACATCTTGAATTAGGGTAGCGATTTTTCCTAGTTCGGTCTGCATTCCCGTTTTAGTAACCAGCACCTTTGCGCGTCCCTGCACGACCTCAGTACCTTGATAGACGCAATTTAGGCGATCGCCTAAACTAGCATCTTCTTCTAAAATTAATTTCGCTTCTTTATTGACGGCTTCCGCTTCCCCTGTCAGAGCTGATTCGCGCACTTGCAGATTTTGTTCTTCTAACAATCTTCCATCAGCCGAGATTTGCACCCCTGCCTCTAAAAGCATAATGTCGCCAGGCACTAGCTCTTTACCATTAATTTCGATTACTTGGCTATTACGGATCACGCGCACTTTCGGTGAAGAGAGTCGTTTCAGCGCAGCAAGAGCTTTTTCGGCATTGCTCTCTTGCATATAGCCGAGAATGCCATTGAGAATCACAATCGAGGAGATAGCGATCGCATCTTTAGGGAATTCTTTAGCCTGAATATCTAGGAATGCTGAGACCACTGCTACTGCCATCAGCATGATCAGCATGATATTTGTAAACTGATCAATAAAAATTTGTAGCGAAGAACGCCCGACTTTTTCGACTAGTTCATTTGCGCCATAGCGCTCAAATCTGACTGAGACTTCTTGAGAGGTAATCCCTTGTTCTGCATCACTTTGTAATAATGCGATCGATTTATCGGCATCAATGCTATGCCAATGTATAGCAGCAGGATTATTTGTGTCTATTTCCATAGATATTTACGGATAAACGGCTATGAACATAGTACTAAAAAATAGTACTAGTTACCTTAAGTAATCATAAATTTTAAATTGTTTTTGGCTGAGTCAAAATCTAAAAGACAGAATTAGTCTGAATTGCCGCCTCTGTTTCTCAAATTAATTTATCTTAAGATTGCTATACAATTGTGACATGATCAACAATCCATTTCTGCCTCAGCAACTGGTAGGCCGACAAAAAGAATTACATCAAATTAGTCAAATTTTGCTAGCAGATGGCGATTTGCTAATAGCAGGAGTTGCAGGGAGTGGACGAAGAACTCTAGTCAAATGGGCCGCCAAAAAATCTGGTGCAAGAGTAATTACAGTGGATTGTTTGAGAGCAACTGATGGCGATCGCTTTTTAAAATTATTAGCGGAAAGTCTGCTCAATGCTTTTGATCGTCCTAAAGAACTGCTCAAGCTGCAACAATTACTCAAAGAGCAGCCAGTTGCCTTTGAAGTGAGCGAACAGTCGAAGCCTCGGATTATTTGGAAACTCTCTTCCACATTGATATGGAGTTTATTTCAAAATTTGCTGAGTCTGCCGCAACAGATGGCAGAATGGCTCGACTGTCGAGTTGCGATTGTGCTGCATAACTTTACGCATATACGCTCATGGGATCGCAAAGGAGAATGGGAAGAGTATTTGCGGCGCGAAATTCAACTTCAAAGTCGGGTGAGTTACGTCTTGATCGCCACAGTTCCAGAACCTTGGATGTATAAGCTGAAACTAGATGTAGTGGAGTTACCGCCCCTAACTAATCTAGAACTTTGTGAATGGCTAGAACCGACAATAAAGGAAAAAGGATTGAAATTTGATGATCACACTACTGCCTTAAAGCCCGCTGCCTTAGAGTTGTTTACAGAATATATTCAAGGGAATCTTAGCGATGCGATCGCTTTAACCAGGCGTATTTGGCTTGATTTGTTGACACAAGGAAATCAAGAATTTCTGATTCAGCCTGATCATGTGCATCGCAATATGGTTGCTTTGATCGAAGACCTAGCTCCAACTTTTGAGTCATTGATCATGCTCTTACCACCATCTCAGGTGCGAGTATTAGAAAGCCTCGCAATTGATCCAACAGTCAGCCCTCATAGTCGAGAATACATTCAAAAACATCAACTTTCTAAGGGTGGCAGCTTGCAAGGAGCATTGGATAGTTTAGAACAGAAGGGATTAGTTTATGGTGCAAAATATGGCTATCAGATTGCTCTGCCAACCTTACAATTTTGGCTAAAGCAACGCTTAGCCTAATCTATTTCAAAAAATCAAGACCCTAAAATTCTAGATTCATGCAAAATATCCACACTCTTCCAATTGAAGTCGTTCATCTCATCGCCGCAGGTGAAGTGATTGATTCATTGGCAGCAGTGGTGCGTGAACTTGCGGAAAATGCGATCGATGCGATCGCCACGCGAATTGTGATTTCGATTTGGACAGATACGCTTTCGGTGCAGGTGAGTGACAATGGCTGTGGAATGGCGATCGCTGATTTAACTCAAGCAGCAACACCACATACAACTAGCAAAATTACTAGTGCAGAAGATTTACGACAAATCAATAGTTTAGGCTTTCGAGGAGAGGCTCTTTATAGTCTTGCTCAACTCGCAGATTTAAGCATTTGCAGCCGTCCAATCTCAGAGCCAGTAGGCTATCAAGCTAATTACAATGAACATGGTAATTTGCCAACAAGTCCCAAAGTAATCGCGATCGCCACAGGCACTGTAGTCACAGTTCGGAATCTCTTTTCGCGCTATCCCAGCCGTTTGCAAGCTTTGCCAAGCAATTCGCAACAAGTTCGTAAAGTGCAGTTGCAAGTGCAACAATTGGCAATCGCCAATCCTCAAATTAACTGGCAAGTCAATTTAGATAATCGAGAATGGCTGACAATTTGGTCTGGAGAAAATGCTAGCGAGATTTTGCCGCAAATCATTAATTCTATTCAGCCCTATGATTTGGTACATAAAGAGTTTCCCCTCATCTCGATTACACTTGGTCTGCCCGATCGCTTATCGCGCCGCCGTCCTGATTGGGTAAAAGTAATTCTCAATGGTCGCTTGGTTAATTTTCCTGAATTAGAACAAACTATTTTTACTAGTTTAGAGCGGACATTACCGCGTAATCGGTTTCCCGTCTGCATTATCCATTTGAATTTGCCATGCGATCGCATCGATTGGAATCGCCATCCTGCTAAGGCGGAAGCCTATATTCAGAACTTAGGAGAAATCCAATCGCAGTTAAAAGATGATCTTACGGAAGCGCTCAAGCTTCCTGAGCCAAGCTCCAAAGCTACTTATAATAGTGCGACTAATGATTTATTGCGAACTGCTGAACGTAAAACTTCTTATTTAATTCCTGCTAAGCGAGAAAGCTTTAATCAGCCCAATTCTTCTACAAAAGCGATCGCTCAAGTTCTCGACACTTACATTCTTGCTGAACATGCAGGTGGTTTATGGCTAGTGGAACAACACGTTGCCCATGAGCGCGTTCTCTTTGAAGAGATCGAGACTCAGTGGCAAGTGGTGGCGATTGAACAACCGATTTTATTAAAGCAGCTTAGTGATGATCAAATTGAGCGTTTACAAGCATTAGGATTAGAAATTGAAGTATTTGGTAATGGCTTATGGGCAGTGCGATCGCTGCCTGAGATTTTAATCGGACATGAAGATTGTGCCGCAGTTTTACGAGAGATGAGTCAACAGGATGATCCGACGATGGCAAGAGCTACAGCAGCTTGTCGTAGCGCTATTCGTAATGGCACAAAGTTAGAACAAGCAACAATGCGGGATCTACTCTGGCGATGGCAACAAACTCGCAATCCGCACACCTGTCCCCACGGTCGTCCTATTTGTCTGGCGATCGATGAGTCTGATCTCGCTCGATTCTTTCGACGCAATTGGATCATCTCAAAATGAGGGTGTAGTATACTTTACAGAATAGAAAGTTTGCGATCGCAGGTTTAGCCAAAATGGATGATTCAAAAAACATAGAAAATATTTCCAGTATTTCCAATAGTTCTTTTAGCTATCGAATCTCGATTCCAGAACCAGCTAATCATCTTTTACATGTCGAACTGGCGATCGCAGATTGGCAGGTAGAATTTCAAGCAGAATCTATTGATCTAAAATTGCCAGTATGGACTCCAGGCTCTTATTTAGTGCGCGAATATGCTAAACATCTGCAAGATTTTGAAGCGGTTAATGAAGCTGGAAAATTGCTTGAATGGAAAAAAATCAGTAAAAATCATTGGCGAATAAATTGCGATGCTTGTTCTCAAATCAAAATTCGTTATCGCATCTTTTGTAACGAATTAACAGTTCGCACCAATCATATTGATAGCACCCATGCTTTTTTTACAGGTGCGGCAGTATTTATGGATATTCAGGAATATCCACAACAAGCTTACAGAGTAGAGATTGTCCTACCTAAACAGAATTGGAAAATTGCCACAGCTTTACCAGCCTTAGCCGATAATCCTCATACTTTCTATGCCAAAGATTTTGACACTTTAGTTGATAGTCCTTTTGAGATTGGACTTCACGATCGCTACGAGTTTACAGTGCAAAATAAACAGCATAGCTTTGTAGTGTGGGGGCAACATAATGCCGATATGCAACGCATTGTCAAAGATACTGCGGCAATTATTGCGGTAGAAGCAGAAATGTTTGGTGGACTCCCCTATGATCGCTATGACTTTATCCTTCATGCTAGTAATGGATTTGGTGGTTTAGAGCATAAAGACTGTTGCGTACTGCTCTACAACCGTTTAGGATTTCGCAAAGAAGATAATTATCTGCAATTTATTAATCTTGTTGCTCATGAGTTTTTCCATACTTGGAATATCAAAAGGATTCGTCCCAAAGCTCTGGAAACTTTTGATTATGATCATGAAAATTATACAAGTTCTCTCTGGTTTAGTGAAGGAACCACCAGTTATTATGACCAGATATTCCCTCTCCGAGCAGGAATTTACGATGCTAAGCATTATCTAAAACTAGTTAGTAAAAGTATTACGCGCTTGCAAACAACCTTCGGGCGCAATGTCCAATCGCTCTGTGAATCCAGTTTTGATACATGGATTAAACTTTATCGCCCTGATCCGAATACTCACAACAACCAAATTTCTTATTATCTCAAAGGCGAATTAGTTTCAATGCTTCTCGATTTATTGATTCGCCATAAAACTAACAATCTGCGATCGCTTGATCGAGTAATGCAGATTATGTGGGAGCGCTTTGGCAAAGATGAGATTGGATTTAGTGAAGCCGAACTTCATGAAGTGATTAGCTCTGTTGCAGGTGTTGATCTCTCAACTTTTTGGAATGATTATTTATATGGAACTAAAGAACTCGACTATAACTATTATCTTGAACCTTTTGGATTAGAGTTACGAACTGCTCGTCAAGATATTCCCTTTATCGGCATGACGCTCAAATCTAAAAATGGCATAGCTGAGATTGAAAAAGTCGAGTTTGGTTCACCAGCCCAGAGAGCAGAAATCAGCACAGGCGACATATTGTTAGCGATCGCGGGTATCCGTGTTACAGCTGAAAACTTTAGCGATCGCCTCCGCGATTTTTCGCCTAATGATGCGATCGCTCTTACTATTTTTCAACAAGATCTATTAAAAACTGTTGAAGTTATTTTGCAAGAGCCAATCAATAACCATTTCGAGCTTATCCAAAGTTCGCATACTTCAGCAAGTCAAGAACTAAACTTAAGACTATGGTTAAGCATTTAGTAATAAGGCAGAGGTATCCTACTTAATAATTACTGGACTTAGTTATTCCTTGCGCTCTTAACAAGCCTTCAATCTGCTCAGCAGGTAAAGCTTTATGAAAGAAGTAACCTTGAACTTGATCGCAACCTAGTGATCGCAATAAATCAACTTGTTCACATGTCTCGGCTCCTTCAGCGATCACAATCAAATTAAGACTATGAGATAAATTAATTAGCGAAGTTACAATTGCCTGATCTTGCGGATTATGATTAATGTATTCAATAAATGTGCGATCAATTTTTAGAGTGTCAATCGGTAAATTTTTGAGATAGCTTAGGGAGGAGTAGCCAGTACCAAAGTCATCAATTGATAATTTAATCCCCATTTCGCGGAATTGCTCTAAAAGAATAATTTTCTCTTCAATACTATCCATCATGATTCCTTCGGTGATTTCTAGTTCTAGATAATGTGGATCAAAATCTGTCTCATTTAAAATTTGCGTTAAGAAAACTAGAAAATCTTTGTGTTGAAGTTGCTTGATCGATAAATTCACACCAATTTGAATCGGCGGCAGTCCCATATTTCGCCATGCGATCGCCTGTAAGCAACTATGTCGCAGTACCCAATTTCCAATAGGAATAATTAATCCTGTTTCTTCAGCAAGCGGAATAAATTCACTTGGCGAAATAGAACCTAAAGTAGCATGATGCCAACGCAGTAAAACTTCTAAACCAACAATTTTACCTGTATCTATATCGATTTGCGGTTGATAATATGTTTCTAATTCTTCATTTTCTAATGCTCTTCGCAAGTTGTTTTCCATGAGTAATCGTTGAAAACTTTGCTCTTGCATATTTGGAATATAAAACTTAAAGCAATTTCGCCCTTCTTCTTTAGCGCGATACATTGCCATATCAGCATTGTGAATTAGCCCTTCAACTTCAGTATTATGATCAGGGTAAATGCTTGCGCCAACACTTGTAGTGATATGCAATTGATGACCACCGCAGCTAAAAGGTAAAGTTAAAGCTTGAATTATCGATTCGGCAATTTGAACAACTGCATCTGTAGAGTCAATCACTTTAGTGATGATCGCAAATTCGTCTCCTCCCCAACGAACTAGTAAATCGTCTTGGCGTAACAGAGTTTTTAAGCGATCGCTAACGGCTTTAAGCAACAAATCACCAATCGTATGACCTAAAGAATCATTAATTAATTTAAAACGATCAATATCAAGAAATAAAACTGCAAATTTCTGTTTTTCATCTTCTAATTTTTCTAAAACTTCTTTTAAGTATTCATATAAGTATTTCCGATTGGGTAAACCTGTAAGAGAGTCATAATGAATTTGATAAGAGATGATTGCTTCAGATTTTTTCTGTTTTGTAATATTTGTAATATCAGATATATAAATACGGATCACAGCGTTCCAAGGCATAAAACTAACAACTTCTTCAAACACTTTTCCATCTATTTCCACCTGACGTAGAAATAAATTGCGAATCGGATTAACCATCGGCATTATTTGCATTAATAACGCTTGAAGCAAAGGATGATCAATTTGCATATCCTCAAGCTCAGGAAATTGATACAAAGCAGCAGGATTGAGATATAAGATTTTTCCTGTTAAATCCAACTCAATAATTGGGTGCGGATTAAGCTCTGGCGATGAAATAAATTGGCTGATTATTTCCCGAACATTTGCAGATAAATCAGTATCAGAAATAGATATTAAAGGAGAAAATTTGA
>JAYVVP010000066.1:0-2086 GCA_043786935.1 Pseudanabaena sp.
GCGATCGCATTAGCAAACAACCACAAGCCCGCCGCTCGAAAAGTCTTGAGTAATTGCCATTGGCATATGCCAACAATCCCGCCAATAATTGCAAAATCAATTAGCAAAATTGTCGTCAAAGATAGGTTGGGTAATGCTCGCATTGACAAAGCTGGCACAAAAAATACAACTATTAGCCCTAACAACCAACCAAAAAGGGTTAAGGGCATCCACCAACCTTCTTTGGCAAAAAGATCGCGCAAAACTACAGATTGAGCTAAAGATATGCCGATACTTTGTAATATTCCGTTTAGGAAAAAGCGCGATCGCAGATCGTAAGGCTCTTGCCAAACGATTGTTGGTAGAAATGTACTGCCGAGAATATTGGCAAATACCCATAACCACCAAAAGCTCCACCCCACCTTTTTTGACATAAAAATTTAGTAGCAGATTAACGATGATTTGTCATGTGTCATTACACCATGCTAAAACCCAGAAAGCAAAAAGAAGCGTACTAATGATTGCTATAGACTAAAAGAGAACAAGTTAAATGATGTCAAATACAGTGTTAAAAAAATTAGTAGGTAAGAAGGCGATCGTGACTGGGGCTAGTAGCGGTATTGGCAAAGAGGTTGCTCTGATGCTATTGCAAGAAGGCGCTCAGGTCAGTTTTGTTAGTCGCAATCCCGATGCTACTGTCGCCGAATTACCCGCAGGAAGCAATGCTAAAGGCTATGCGATTGATTTAGGTGAAGTTAGCCAAGTCTCAATCCAGATTCAGGCGATCGTGGAGGATATGGGTGGCGTAGATATTTTAATTAACAATGCAGGAATGGGCTATATCGGCGAATTAATTGATATGCCGTTAGCTGAATGGCAAAAATTATTTGACCTTAATCTCACCAGCGTATTCCAATGTTTGCAGGCGACATTACCAACTATGCGATCGCTAAAAAGCGGCACAATCATTAACGTTGCTTCAATTGCTGGAAAACAAGGCTTTCCAAATTGGGCAGCATATTGCGCTAGTAAATTTGCACTATTAGGCTTAACTCAAGCGATCGCTGCCGAAGAACAGCCTTACAACATCAAAATTATGTCAATTTGTCCTGGCTCAGTTGATACAGCTTTATGGGATAAATTAGGCGATCGCGTACCACCCAGCTTTGATCGTTCAGCTATGCTTAGCGCATCCACTGTCGCCGCCGCAATTATGACTTTAGTAAATCTTCCTACTGATGCAGTTATCAATGACCTTGAACTAAGACCCAATGCAGGAACTTTCTAGTCAAAGGAAGTATTTTGTGCTTCTTTAAAGGTAGATGGAGTGTAACCCCCCTATCTATTTTCTGGTTTCTAACCACGCACCAATGAAGCAATAGTCTAAAATCGTTAAGGAATGTTAAAACACGATTGAAAAAGTTCAATCTATTGAGAGAAGCAATAAATTCCATAGATCTGCGAATATGGAAGGACATATTAAATTTCATGGTTTGAATCGTTAGTCAAACGCCTTTTTATGTAGGTAGCTTAGATTATCGTCAAACCTAGAACTTTGATGTTTAGTTGTTGTTTTCTCAGTATTTTTTTCGCTTCCTCAGTTTTAAATCAATTTACTGGATATTTAGTAAGTATCACACTATGACGATCAGCATCTCTCGCCCTGTCAGCAACATTTCTGAGAACGATTTAAAAATCGCAAAAATCTTGGAGCCTCTCCCTACTAAAAAAGTAATCTCACAAATTATTCGCGATCGCGTGGTCGCGGCTGGCGATCCTTATTTTGCCAATGACACGATCGCCCATCACATGAGTGATATCGAACGAGAGGAGCTAAAAAAGGAAATCGAAGGCAAAATGCAAAGCGTTTTTGACTCCTTGATTATCGATACTGCTAACGATCACAACACCAAAGAAACGGCTCGTCGGGTAGCCAAGATGTATGTGGATGAAGTCTTTAAAGGGCGCTATCATCCTATGCCCAAAGTCACCGACTTCCCGAATGCTAAAGAGCTTGACGAAATTTATACGCTTGGACCGATTACGGTTCGCTCAGCTTGTTCTCACCATTTTGTCCCCATTGTTGGTCAAGCTTGGATTGGTATTG
>JAYVVP010000067.1:0-6066 GCA_043786935.1 Pseudanabaena sp.
TCTTGGTCACAGTTGTTTTCTATTCGATATGTCTTTTAACTGGCTTCAAATATACTTTTGTGTGTCTCACTTGACGGAACCAGTACCGATTTTTATCAGCGAAGTTTACTTTATGGACATCCACCGAAGCTTGTCTGGTTGAGGATTGGCAATTGTAATCGCGATATTCTCGTAGCCCTAATCACTAAATATAAGGAACAAATCTATTTGCTAGATAGTAGTCCTTCTGAGTCGATATTAGTGATTTTAAGTTAATAGCCTCCGATCGCCACCCTCAACACCCAAAAACGCGATCGCCTCTCTCAACATCCAAAATCGCGATCGCCACTTCAAAAAAAATCAACCTGCGATCGCATCCTCAAAATCAACTTTTATCAATCAATCTGTCGTATTCGTCATGCAAACCGATCCAAAACCAGTAATAATCATCTTCTTCTTTTAAGGCTAACGCTCGATATTCTCTATTGATACGAATAGACCATAGATTTTGATTAATTTTTTTAAAATGTAGGGATGGATAGAAGCGATCGCTTAGCCAGATTTGATAAGTTTTTTGGGCTTGGGCTTTGATGGCTGGTGGCAAAGCTGCGTAAGATCCCCAAAAATCAGGAGTTGTTAATGACTTCATCCAGTTTCTTTACGCGATTGGCGGCGATATGAGCTTTTGTTCGTTGAATGACTTTGTTTAATTTACCTAGCTCAGAGTCTTTCTTTATTTGCTTATCCCAGTCATCTTCTGAGCGTTCTTGTAGCCACGACAATAATGTTGATGTTTCGTCATCAGACAATCTAGCGATCGCTGTTTTAATCTCTACTAGAGTGTTCATAGGAGAATTAATTTGTGAGTATCAGTATATTTACCTTGATAAATCCTAACATGAGGTAAAGAGATCGCCACTCCACAAAAATCAAACAGCGATCGCCACCTCACTACCCCAAAATATAATGATCGCCACTTCAAAAAAATCAAACAGCGATCGCATCCTCAACACCCAAAATCATAATCGCCCTAGCGAAAATCAAGCAGCGACACACTCTCAAAAACCAAAACATCACTGACAAAACGATTTAATTCTAAAGGCAAAAAGAATCTAATCTAAATTTTATCTACAGAATTAAAATTTAGATATACTTTTAACCCTCTCGTTCACTTTCATGCTGAAAAGGTAATGCTACTCTACTGTGAAAGCTATAGTAGCGCCTAGAAAAATGCTCCAAGTAAGGACTGATCAAAACTGTTCTTCGCTTGACTATACCAAGTTCAATTTGACGATACAAAGTTGCTGCATCTATGCCAAAAATTTTCTTAAAATCAGCAGTGAGTTCAGGTAAACCTATTTTATTAACCTCACATTCGGGAGGAATTTTCTCAAAAAAGTAGAATCTTTCATGACGATGAGATTCTACCAACTTCCATTCCTTACTATTCATGTTGTCTGCGGTATCTCTAATTTCCCTTGCTTCTACGATTTCACACAAAATAACTGAGTTTAAAAGCTTCGATGGTTGAAGAATTTCTTGTGTATTTCTGGCTTTATAGTCCCAATCAAGATCACAGTCTTGCGTAATTACAATTACATATGGATGCAAAATAGGCTCAAAAGGTAGTTCTTGCCCATACTGTAATAGCTCATCAATGACAGGCTTATATTGAATAACGCCTGTCAGTATTTCACCCTGCCGCAATGAAAAAGATTTATCTGATAATCGATAGATAGCCCGCTCTTCCATAAATTTACAAGCAATTAAGATTCCAACATAATAGGTGGTCTAACCTGCATCTGTCTAAGCTTGCCTTTGATAGTATTTGCAGGTATCACAGGTAAGCTAGATTGAGGAAATCGATTAGTATAGAACCGAGAAATATTTTCTAGTTCCTCAACAGTCTCTTCTAAGGCAGTTTCTGGAAGATTTTTAATGATAAGAAGACATTTAAGCAATAGTATTAACTTTTCTGAAGATAAACTTTGCCAATCAGTAGTAAATGAGAAAGATGAATCTGGCATTGTTAAATCAAAGGAAGATATCTTGATTATAAAAGGTCTTCCACTTTCTCTATCAAAAATCTCATTATTAAGATCAATACCCGACGAAGTTTGACTATGAGGTAATTGACTGGGGTTGTAGCGCTCTATGGAGAGTGTCTGTGATACTCGATCTGAAGAGTTTGCCTGCGGATTGGTTGAATTCCCTAAGTATATTCCAGACATTTTTATCTCCTTCTATCTTTTGTTCTGTATAAAAATCAGCATCAAACAAGTAAGCAATCTCATCAATTGAACTTTGAGTTTCTTTCACTTTAACAAGCCCGTGGTTTAAGTTGATTTGTCCATTCTCAGTTTTAAGAACTAGATTTTTAACTATTGTCTGAATCGCGGGAAAGAGTTCGGGATCGTACAGTTCTGAAGCAATGTGTTTGGCTATCAATTCTGACCACTGTTTATCTTCGATTCCAAGCTTTGAACGAATTATTAAATCTTGATATCGAAGCCCTACTCGCGTATAAAAAGATGGTTTGTATATACTCTCAAAAATTTTTACAGCATCCTCAAATCGTTGCTTAAATTGCTCATATCTCTCATACGAAGAAGTAGTTAAAGCGATAAAATCTTTAGTAATAGAGAGATGCCATTTTTGATCTTCTGATTTAAAACTGTAAGCAACCTCACTTGGTAAAGATAAACCAAACTGTTGAGCAACTTTCAAAAAATCTGGTGGTACTTGTGACTGCTTCATCTCAAAAAGAGGATATTGCAACCTTACCTCATCCTGAAACTCAACTGGCTCAGAATGAGATATTTTGAGTATGGGGGGAAAGCGCAATTGACACACAACTTCTATAAGAGGGTTGCGATTGTAGATTACACGTTCGGACTCAGGGAAATTCATCGAACTTTATGATCGCTATAAAATATGTACTGCCACAATCCTAGCCTAAATTATAAGGCTAGCTTGTCCAAATATATTTTATCCACAAAGCAATGTTGTTCATTTAAACAATTTCAACAGGCTCAGGCTTCAAAGTTTCGCCGTACTTGTCTTTGAGAGTAGCCCATGCTTCGACTTGACCTTCAGCATATTCACCTGGTTTACCCCATTGCAAGAAAGCACTCATTTGCGCCTTGTCATCAGCATCGAGGAAGCGGATGGCGTAGGTGGTAAAATTGCCGCGTTTGGCTTCGCCTGTTTCAAAGCGGACATCGGTGATTTTGTCCATGTTTAGGTGAAATTCGATGTGTTCGGAATGCATATTTGCATACTTGCCCTTGGGGAGTTCCGCGTAAAATAGCTTCTCGATGTTTACTCTAGCCTCCAGCACGCCAGCATCACTGGTGACGATTAGGCGGACTAAGCCGAGAGTGTGACATTCTTCTAAAAAATCTTTTAAAGTAGGAGACATAATTAAGTTTGTGATGACGTGGTGAGTTTTTTTGCGATCGCAATAACCATATTAAAACCGAAAAGGGTTAGTGTATGTAGCTTTTAGGCGATAAAATCGGCGATCGCGTCTTTATATCAAGAAATTCCAAAGACTTCAAAAATGATCTAAAGTTGACTACAAGCTCATTTACACGCAATCATTCAAGCTTTTATATATGAAAATCGCCAATAATATTACAGAATTAGTCGGTCGCACTCCCTTAGTTGAGTTGCAGCGCATCCCCAAGGCGGAAGGCTGTGTAGCACGAATTATCGTCAAACTAGAGGGGATGAATCCCGCTGCCTCGGTCAAGGATCGTATCGGCGTGAGCATGATCCAAGAAGCTGAAGAACAGGGTTTAATATCGCCAAATAAGACGATTTTGGTGGAGCCAACTTCGGGAAATACAGGCATTGCTCTAGCAATGGTTGCTGCCGCAAAGGGTTATAAATTAATCTTAACTATGCCCGAAACGATGAGTATGGAACGACGCTTAATGCTACGCGCTTATGGAGCCTCGCTTGAATTAACGGCTGGTAGTGAAGGTATGGGCGGCGCAATCCGACGCGCTAAGGAAATTACTGAAAGTACACCCGATGCTTATATGTTGCAACAGTTTCGTAATCCTTCTAATCCTTCCATTCATCGCAAAACAACAGCAGAAGAGATTTGGGAAGATACAGATGGACAGGTTGATTTTCTAATTTCTGGAGTTGGTACTGGCGGAACGATTACAGGTATTGCCGAGGTGATTAAATCGCGTAAACCATCGTTTAAGGCGATCGCAGTTGAGCCAGCTAATAGTCAAGTATTAGCTGGTAGCCGCCCTGGTCCTCACAAAATCCAAGGCATCGGTGCGGGATTTGTGCCTGAAGTATTAAAAACCGAGCTAATTGATGAGATTATTCCTGTGAGTGATGATCAGGCGATCGCTTATGGACGTAGACTTGCTAGAGAAGAAGGTTTGCTATCAGGAATTTCTAGTGGAGCGGCTCTTTATGCGGCGGTACAGATTGCCAAGCGTCCTGAGAATGCTGGCAAAATGATTGTGATGATTCAGCCTAGTTTTGGCGAACGTTATTTGAGTACGCCTCTATTTCAAGATCCTGAATTGATGGCTCTTAGTTAAATTGAGCTTTGCAAAAAAATGTAGCGACAATTCATGAGTTGCCGCTACATTTTTGGATTAGAAACTAAGACTTTGCTACTGTATTTTTATAAGTTCCATCTAAAACAGAGAGAGCCGCAACATATTGCGAATCTTCTTTTGTGCCAAGTTGCTTGCGAGTAATTGGCTCAGTCATTGCAACTTCTACATTGGGAAGAATGCCGCGCTTATGGATATTGTGATGCAATGGAGTTTCGTATTTAGCGATCGTCACTGCTAAACCAGCACCATCTTCCAGTTCATAAAGAGATTGAATTAAACCTTTGCCATAGGTCTTTGTGCCAACCAGTTGAGCGCGATTGTTCTCTTGCAAAGCTCCCGCAAGGATTTCACTAGCGCTGGCACTGCCGCCATCAGTAAGCACAACTAATGGATCGGTAGTAATAGCACTTCCTTTCGCTTCAAAACCTTCTTGCATGCCGTGACGATCTACTGTATAAACCACAGTTCCTTCAGAAATCCACATCCGTGCAATCTGTAAACCTGCATCAAATAGCCCCCCAGGATTACCGCGTAGATCGAGAACATAGCGATCAGCTCCTTCAGCCTCAAACTTCTTGATCGTCTTTTCCATATCTGCCGATGCGTTGCCATTGAACTGATTTAAACGGATATAGCCAACTTTATGATTCTCTTCTTGATTGAGCTTGGCAATAATTGGTGTGACTGCAATGCGATCGCGTTTAATTAGTACATCTAGCTTTTCAAAACCTTCAGCAAGAGGACGCTCTAGACTCAGCTTGACTTCAGAGCCGATCACACCGCGCATCCTTGTCGCACATTCATCCAGCCCTAAGCCCTTGGTGGGAATGTTATCAATGCCGATGATGTGATCGCGCGATCGCACTCCTGCAATGTCCGCAGGTGAACCTTCGATTGGAGCAATGACAACGACATTGTGATCGGGTTCATCCACCGCAATTTGCAAGCCCACACCCGTTAACTCGCCCGCAGTGCTAGTTTGCATACTTTTGAACTTGTCAGGCTCTAATAGTCGCGTAAAGGGATCATCTAAAGTCGCTAACATTTGGGAAATGGCGGCATAGGTATCTTCGCGACGATTAAATTTGCGATTGACAAACTGGCGGCGCACTTTATACCAGTTTTGATTATTGAAACCAGCGTCTACATAGGAACGGTTGACGATTTGCCATACATTAGTCAGAAATTTTTGTTCTTGCAAATAGTCCGTAACCGCAGCATTTACCCCACCAACCCAGAAAAACTGCACGGCGATCGCCACTAAACCAATCACTAACCAAGACCAAATACGGCGCTGCTTTATCATGCTTTCTATGCAAACTTTTTATATAAAAATATTTTCTCTATCCTAGCGAATCTTGCTTTGATAAAGTAGAGATGGCGCAAAGCAGTCTTCTACTTTACGGATACTTTATGGTTTTGGAAACTTAAATGCAGCATTTGCGAAAATTTCAAGCAGCCCTAATTTTTTATACTTATCTGCCATTGCGATCGC
>JAYVVP010000068.1:0-2074 GCA_043786935.1 Pseudanabaena sp.
ACGCACTAGAGACATGCGACTGACATCAGTCAAATCTACCTTGCCGTCATATTTACGATGTCTACCACGAGGCTTCTGGACACCTGTATAGACATAACGCAAATCAGCATCACAGCGTAATTTGCTAATCACATCCAACTTCAAAGCAGTGACACCATTAACCCATTTAATTTTGCCGTAAAAGCCATCACTGACTACATAACGGATAAATTTGGGCAGATAAGGATATGTCGCCTTGATATGCTCCAAATAGTTGTCAATTCGTGTAGTCTCGGTCATTGGGTTTGCAGGTGGAGTCTGCTGTACGGACAAGGCCTAGCCTTGCTTTGCATCAACATCCACTATTGCTAATACGGAAATCTCTAACCCCTTTTCAGCACGTCCAGCACTGCCATTATAGAAATGCTCGATCCCATAGGTTGCTTTGCCACTTTTGGGTACAAATGAGCAGTCTGTCGCAATGATCTGACGAGCGGTTGCTGGAATAGTTCGTTCTATCAGGTCGGCGTTACCTTTGATAAAGTTGAAGGATCTCTGGAATTGCCGTCGATAGCTCCGTTCTGATATTTGACTATATCGACTCAGGCTCGTAAAGTTTACTTTCCCGCACACTACCAATATTGTCGAAAACAACGTTGTCAGAAACTTTTGTTGTGGTTTACTCAGTAGACTGAGTAGTATGAAATTTATGCTACTCATTTGGTGCTGGTGTTCAATATCTGCACCTTATACGATGAATAGCTTTTTTTCTCTATTTTCTAAATCTGTCCGAAGTATTGTTTCTTCAGAAAGGCTTAAAAGTTTTTCCAAGTGATGGCGGGATTTTTGCGGTTATTTGCCAAAGTAAGTAAGCAATTGAAAGTCCGATCGCGGGTATACCAATGATCCAACGTTGGCGATCGCGGGCTTTATCTCTCATGCTTTTCTGGACAAACTGTTCACCTTTATCCATTTCTTGAAAAGATAAAGTGTAAGAGGCGAGCGTTCTTAACTCTTCGTCCGTCATTCCTTCTCCCAACCAGCGACTTTCGCGCTCTTTTTCATCAAGGCTTGCCATTTGTGATCGCAAATATTCTGAACTAACGCTTGCATCAGTAAGAATATTTTTCTCTTCCTGATTCAAAAATAAGTTTCTGATCTTAGGTTGAAAAAGTTCTAAGCTATCGAGAAGGGGCTGATCAGCATGGGGATTTAGTACTAACCACAGTCCAGACGCTAATATTAATGAAATCAAAGCAGTACTTAATAGAAAAAGCGATTTCTTTAACAATGCTTTGTAATCTTTAGCATGATTTAGAAAGAAAGGTCTAACTAAAGCTGACATTGCAAGAGTAAAGCCAAAAGCACAGACCATGGCAGCACCAGTTGGCAAATCCCATACATAGGAAGCTCCTAGCCCCAAGCAACTTGCGATCAGCCCTGCCCCCCAAGCAATTATCAGTTTTGATAATAATTTAGTGCTGTACAAAGTTCCAATCGTTGCGGGAACGATCAGAATTGAGAAAACAAGCAGTACGCCAGCGATCGCCACTGAACTGGTTACGACTACTCCAAATGATACATAGAATAGAAAGTCCCAAAACCATAGGCGCATTCCAATCTTTTCAGCTTCTTCTGGTTGAAATGAAGCAATGAAAAAGTATTTTCTTAACAGCCAATGGAGTAATCCAATAGTGCTGTAGAGAACCACAACTTTAAGCAAATCTTCATTTGTAGCAGTAAGAATGCTACCCACCAAAATTTGCTTGATATATTCTGCACCCTGCGGCGATCTATCAACGAGAAGGAACGCTGTTGCTGCTGAAACTACATAGATAATTCCAATAAAAGTCTCTTGTGAAACTCTCCCAGTCCAGTTGCGCGTAAATGAAAGTAAAGCCGCACCGACAATTGTAAAGGTAAGAGAGTAAGCGTAAGCAGATAATGATTGTGGTTGATAACCCAACATATATGCGACAGTAGCACCCAGAGCAGAAATTTGTGCTAAAGCTAAATCGACAAAAATGATATTGCGGCTAAGAACATGGATTCCTAAATAAGCGTGAATGCCTACTAATACGATCGCTATAAAAAA
>JAYVVP010000069.1:0-16074 GCA_043786935.1 Pseudanabaena sp.
GTTATTAGCAAATGAGCCAAGACCTATCGGAGTCAAGAAGTTATCAGGTGAGAAGGATATTTATCGAGTTAGGGTAGGAAATTATCGTGTTCTCTATCAAATTGTTGATAAGGTTTTGGTCGTTGTGGTTGTCTCAGTTGGTCATCGCCGAGAAGTTTATCGCGATCGCTAAACTAGAAAATATTAATACTCTATATACAATCAAGAAAAAATTTTATAATTATCTCAAATTGATTATAAATACGAGAAGCATGAGATGATCAGTCAATATTTGAAAAGATATTTCTAAAATCTATGATTAGAACTGGGGATGTACGCATATTAGCAAAAGCTTTTATGCAGGATTTGACAAACACGCTTATAGCGGAAAATCGGGAAAGGGTTCAAGCAAAATTTGATCTAGATGAATCTCAGAAACAGGTTGTTGAGTCTCAAGCAAAGTTCATGCGTGTTGTCGCTCCTGCTGGTTCTGGCAAAACACAAACATTAACTGCTAAAGCGGTAAATGTTTTAGCAAATAATCCAAATGCAAGAATTTTATGTTTAACTTTCACAAATGCAGCAGCTAACGAGATTCAAGACCGTATCGCCAAGAGAATTCCGTCTTCCTCTAATCTTCCTATCAAAGTTTCAACATTAAATGCTTTTGGCTATGATCTCCTAAAATCGATAAATCCATCTTTACAAATAGCTGCTCCCAATGGAAGAGGTCTTGGTAGAGCTATGAATTTGATAAAAACAATAATGGAACAAAGCAATATTTGGGGGGATAGAGTGAATCCAAAGCTTTGCTCTCCTATCCTAGAACTTACAAATATGATGAAAAGCCTTGGATTTAATCATCTACATGAAGTTGAAGAACTTCAGAGTCACTATGATTTAGTTAGAGCATTAGGTATGTCACAGCTTATCGAGAAGCTAGTAGAAGATATTGGAATAAATGGTGATTTCAACAATGTTTTTATCAATCTATGGATGCCATTTTGGAGAAATCTCAGTAACAAATTATGGGAATCTAAATTGATCACACTTGAAGATCAGAAGTATTGGGCAATGACTCAACTTGCTGACAATAATCAAGCTCAGGGCTGGTTAAAAATAAAGCAGTTTTCTCACGTTTTTGTAGATGAATTTCAGGATGTCAATCTTCTTGATCTCTTTCTTATTTCTCAAATAGTCCATCTTTCAAATGCCAACCTAGTAATTGTTGGAGATGATGATCAGTGTATTTATGAGTGGCGAGGATGTACGTCTGTTTTTATCCAAAAGCCTGAGATGAGTTTCGGGCAAATTCTAGATGGAAACAATTTTGAGACTATCACATTAGAAAAAAATTATAGGTGTCCTCGAAATATAGTTACGCATTCGGAAAAACTCATCAACTACAACACTAGTCGCATTGCTAAAAGAATGATTCCTGTCAGTGAAGAGAATGCAAATATTCGCGTCGTATCAGTGCCAGCAGCTTACATAACTTTGAATATTGTTGATGAGTTAATTGCAAATATTGTAGGGAAACATCCAAAACATACAGTTGCTATTGTAGGACGTAAAAAGTGTCAGCTAATTCCAATTCAAATTCTACTCACGAAAAGAGAAATCAAATTTTCAATTGATACAGATCTCAACGTGTTTGCAGGGGGAGCATTTAAAGATTTTCGTCACTTTTTATCTTTGCCAAATATTTACGCGATATCTAGATCTGCTAGAGAAAATGTTACGGATATGATGGCTTTGCTTAAGCGAGTACAAAAGACCCCTTTGAGTAAGTCAGAAAACCAAGAAATTGAAGAATGGCTAATACAACATCAACCAGAATCTCTTCAATCTACAGTAGATATGTTTGGGGATTATCTAGGACAATTTAGAAGAGGTAGAGTTAATCCAAGAGATGTTTCAATTCGTTTAAAATCTTTTCTTGAAAAGTCTTCAGTTGTTGCGTGCGTAAAGATAGCAAGTGATGTCTTTATTGGTTTTCAAAAAGATTTTGTGAGATCAAAAGATGATATTTTCTATTCTGATCCACCTTTTAGCCATCTTGCTGATTTAGCTGTCAACTACGAAAAGGATTTCCAATTATTCCTACAAGATATAGATAGGGCAATCGAAAGATCTACAGCTAGTGATTCACGCGAAGCTAAAATTGAGCTAATGACAGCACTGCGTACTAAAGGAAGAGAATTTGATACAGTTATTGTCCTTGATGTTAATGACGGAATCTTTCCTAATAAGATGGCTAAAGATGCTGGACGTATTGAAGAAGAAAGAAGACTTTTTTATGTAACAGTTACACGAACAAAAAATAATTTGTTGCTTTTTGATAGTGGTCGAATACAAGGTCAGAGGCTTAATATTTCCCCGTTTATTCATGAAATGGATTTGCCAAATAGTTCTCGTTTATCTCATCCACAAGTAGATCGTATTTCTAGAGAACTACTAGATCAACTAAGAATCTAATGAGTGAGGGACGATCTCTTTTATGGGTGATGAGTGGCGATCGCAGTTTGGGGTTGAGGGAATAGGTGATCGGGTGTTGAGTTTTTTAGGAAGGACGATCGCTGTTTGGTTTTGAGATTTAGGCGATCGGGTTTATGGAAAAACCTTGTAAATATCTTTACGATGCAAAAATCTGACAAAGATTATTTCATTTTCAAAAACTTCTATCCCTATTCTGTAATCACCCAAACGAATACGATAAAAGCTGTCATATCCCTGCATCTTTTTTAGATTATTGATTTCTCCCAAAGACTCAGACTGTTTGCAGGTCAAAATTATTTGTTTCAACCTTATTAATAGATTACGCTCTTTGACTAACTTCAAGTCCTTCTCAAATCTAGACTCAAACTTAATATTCATGCAACATCACCATCAAGAATGGTAAAGATAGTCTCTTCAGAAACAAAGTCGTTTTTTCTACCTTCTGCGATCGCATTAGCTAAACCAACCTCTTCCAAAGCATCTCGAAATATTTCTGCAAAAAGCTCTTTTCTTGTCTTAATCAAATCAATCAAGACTTCAGTTAGCATTTCTCTAGTCTTTTCATCATTAAGGAATACTTGCATATTTAATCTCTAAATCATAAAACAAGTCTACATTTCCTAATTTTAACTCAAATGAAGCTAGGCAATTGTAGGTGATCGAGTTTATTAGTGATGAGGGGCGATCGCTGGTTGATTTGAGGAAATAGGCGATCGGGTTTGTAGGTAGAGAAGGGGCGATCACTATCCAACAACGTATCGGGTATGCTAGAAATGTAATCGTAGACTATAAACTTTACCAAGACTTATGGATACTCACCAAGAAACCGAATATGTCCTGAGTAATCCGCGCTTAATGCAACAGATTAGGCAATTCAAGCAGAATTCTAAAAAGTCAAACTCTAATCAAGCAAATCTTTCTCTAAATTTTGACTACATCCTAAAAAATCCAGACCTCATCCCACAAATTCAATTACTAATCGAAACCCACCAACAGAAGCATCATGCGCTCAGTCGTATTTCATGAAGACACGCTGCAAACATACGAGTATTTGAGAGAAACCAATAAACCCATTCGCAAAAAACTATTCAATATCCTCAAAGAAATGCAGAAAGACGATCCTACTCAAGGAACTGGAAAACCTGAAGCATTGAAGTACGAATTGGCTGGATATTACTCTCGGCGCATATCTGACAAAGATCGGCTAGTTTATAGCTTTGATGACGAAAACATATACATCATCGCTATTGGTGGGCATTACGAAGCATAGACTAAACAGTAATTGAGATCGTTGTTTGATGTTTGGGGAATAGGCGATCGGGTTTGTGGATAGTGAGGGGCGATCAACATCAACTATTCACACCTTACCTTGTTTTGCATAAACATCGACAAGATGACAAATCATTTCTTGATATGAAGAATTATGGCGTTTAGCCTCACGCTTAAAAAACTCAATACTTTCTTGAGTAAATTCCATCGTAATCGTTACCGTCTTTTGCCTCGGAACTAACTGATTCACTGGTGGCAAAAAGTCTTTAACAATAGTGACATTACCAATTGGTTCAGCAGGATCAGGAATTGTGTTGTTCATAAAATTTCCTCCATTTACGCCATTGAGCAGCCCCAAATATCCGAATCACTCCATCTCGATAAGTAAAACGCACTGTTAATACAAGATCATCTACTTTGCCGAATAATCAAAATCTGAATCATCAGTCACAAGCACCCACCCTCGTTCCAAACAATGCGCCGCGATCCAAACATCATTCATCGGAATTGGTCGCCCTTTGCGCTTCAAAGCCAAACGAGTTTGTGCATAAACAACCGTCGTTTTTCTTTCAATTGGAATAACTTCACAAGCCTCAATAAACTCCAAATAGCGAGGTAAATTTTTTAACGCACGAATAGAGTTCTCTGCACCAAACAATAACTCTCCCGCCACAATCGCTAACAAAGATATTTTTGGCAACGTCAAAACTCTTGAAACAACTTCAGGATCTCCATTCAAAAAATGAACTGCAACGGAAGTGTCTAACGCAACTTCACCACTCATTTACATCTACCTGACGGCAATCCGCTCTAATTACGTTCTGTAAATCAGCCGCCTCAGTATCACTTAAAATACCCGCAAATTTAGCTAAAGGATGATGAATACGTGTTGTCTTAACCCGATATAAAAAATCTGGAACTACTTTGATTAACTCATCTGGAACCTCTGTAAGTTCTTGGATAAGCTGCTCACGACTAGTCATACATTTGACCCTCTTTAGCAAAGTTATCGCTAATATTATAACTAATCAGTCTCAAAATAAATGGCAGAACTAAGCCAATTTCAGAACTATGGGAAGGGATTGATGTCGATTGATCCATTAGTTGAGCTTAAATCCTCATTTAAAACAACGCATACACCAAACTCGTCTCAAGGCGCGATCGCTGAAAACTCAATCTCAACCTTCTGATTGAGAGCGCCAACAATTTTCTGTAATATTGACAGCGAATGTCCATCATAATCAGCATCTTCAAGCAAGAGCAATCCTTTGTTTTGATGCACATTGAGTTTCCTCTAGGTTTGACGAGAGGCGATCGCGGTTAGATACTGATGATTTAGAAGATCGGACAAGCAATCACCCTTTATCGATATATCCATCCCTATAGCCATAAAACGGGATATGCAATTAATTTATCACGATGTTGCTTGGTACTTGCTCTATGAATATCTTGATAATGGTCGGTTAGAAATCGAACGGATTGATCGCTTTACTGACCATATTCAACTTGTCAATCAACCAAGAGGAACTGAACTACAAAAATCAAGTTTAACTGTGGCAACGAATCTATTTAAAAAAGGCTGGGGTTTATTTCTAGGCGAATCATCTGACCAAGTTCAAGAGATTGCAGGAACTCTAGAATATATTCCAGTCAAAGTACGTTTTTTTGCTCCTGTAATTACTTTTATCGAGGAGGGAGAACAGCGTCATAGATCGCTGCGGCTTTAAAGATTAGAAGCGGCTAGTCTCTTCTTTTGTTCTCTAATTTTGCACCGTTTCCAATCAATTGAATCCCCTAGCGAGTAGGGTATAGATCCTCGTCTCTTTGCTTGTTCTTTAAGCACGCGCCGTTTCCAATTGATTGCGTCATTTAATGAGTAGGGTGAATAAATAGGCAATGTCACTATTTTACTCATGAGTTTTAATTTCCAAATTTTTGTGATTGTGATGTGTACATCTTAGAACTTTTACCAAGGTGATCGCTTGATGAATTTATGCAGTAAATTAGAAGCAAAACTGAAGTCGTTTTTGTCAAAATCTAATGATTTTAGAACGCGGAAAAGTTATTGCTTATGGCGAAAAATCTGATGTTTGCGATCGCCCTACTAGCATAGAAGCAGCAAGACTAACGGGTTGTAAAAACTTTTCACGGGCTGAAAAAAATCGGCGATCGCACAGTCAGAGTAATAGATTGGAATTGCACTTTAGAATTAGATAGCCTTGCTAGTAACTGCCCCGATCATGTAGGAATTCGCGCTCATCATCTAGTCTTCTCCACCAGTTCACCCGCCGCACCAAAACTTTCCCATGGTTGTTGATCAAACGCACTACGACAAGCCCCGCAACGGGTTTTATATTATTGTTTGTGGTAGGTTTGAAAGCAAATTGCTGTAATTAGGACTTACGCAAAAATGACTTAAAATCCTTATTTTACCGTAGGGACAATTCATGAATTGCCCTTACATCGCGTTCTTTTGCGTGAGTTTTAACTCTTGCCTAATCTCATCAACTAACTTCTCCACACTGCCGCGTTGATATAATTTAATTTGCCTATAGTTGGATAATCGAGATTTTATTGAAGCATTTGCCAAAAGAGATTCCACATTACTCAATGGAAGTTGCAAAATTATCGCTATATCCTTTGCTGACAGCCATTGTTGCCCAATTAGATTTAACATTTCTGCATCATCTGACGTTTGGATTTGGAGCAAAAGTTTTTCTAGCAGTAACCAACAAGCGATCGCATCAGATTCCGCCCGATGCGATTTTCCTACATTAAAACCGTAATGCTTAACCAAATTTGGAAGCGATCGCGATGGCAAATGAGATAGCAAAAGTCTAGATAGTTCTACAGTACAGAGTTGAGCATGAGGTTGAAAATCAATTCCTAAGCGAGAATATTCAGCTTGTAAAAAAGAATAGTCAAACTTGAAATTGTGCGCGGTGAGAATACCAGTTTGTAACAATGGCAAGTAATTTGGCAAAATTTTGTCGCTACTAGCAACATTCTCGACCATAGGTTGAGATATACCTGTAAATCTAACTATTTGCTGAGGAATCTGAATTTGAGGATTGATCAGATCAGTTAAAAGATGATCAATTCCACCCTTGAGCGTAGCTTGTAACACAGAGATTTCGATAATGCGATCGCGGCTTCCCAAGCCACCTGTTGTTTCTAAATCAACCACAGTAAATACTTCTGTACTAATCTGGCGGTAGTAGGCGAGAATTTCAACAGAGGTCATAGTCGTTGATTTCATTAGTTTGACCTAGTTAAAAAATTATTAAAGCTCAAAATATTGCCAAATAGTTGCCAAATAATTGCCAAAGTCAGTTCTAAATTTATGTTGAGTACCATAGCGATCCCCATAAATACTTTTAGATCAAAGCAATAAATTTGATCAAATTTATTAATCAAAAGTCCTTATTTATATAAATTATATAAATTTTTTTCATCGTTTATTTGCCTATTTGCCCATCATCAAATAAACATATAGCCCCTTTGCCTGTGGAAAACCTGTGGAAAACTCTAATTTACTTGTGGATAAGTAGGCGATTTCTGTGGATAACTTTGTGTAAAATGTGGATAACTTTTAATAGGTATTTATACCCTGTGGAAAACTAGCCACTTTTTCCACAGGGTTTTCCACAGGCAAAAAACCTTATAAGACCGATTGGATATACTTTTTTCAAAGTTATCCACATTTTCCACAGCCCCTACTACTACTATATTAGATTTTTTATTCTTTAAAGAGTAATAAAGAGTTGAAACGAAAAAATAACGAAAATTAAAATTTTATTTGAGCGATACAAAAATTTCCAACGATGGTATGATTGGCTTCCACAAATCAAATTAAATCAAAAAATTAAAAAGCTTTAACTCAAAATTTTTTAGAGATTTACGCCAAAAAACATTTTTTTCATTTTTCAAAGGTTTCAAAAACTCAGGACTCTTAAAAATCTCTATTTGTGCTCTAAAACACAAAGCCTTAACCTCATAAAAGTTTCTTAAAATTAATCAATCTGTTTGTAAAATTTTCAGTAAAATCTCAACTCTCAATGCGCCAGTCTAAAGCTTAAAATTGACATTTAATTTCTCAGGATTTCAGCTAAAATTTATCACTGTCTCATTAGTTATCACCCATCACTTAGCTTAGAAAAACTTTCCTCAAATTATGAGACTAGTCTGTCCCCAAAACCAACTTTCTGCTCATCTAGCCCTTGTCGGTCGTGCTGTTGCATCCCGTCCCACCCACCCGATCTTGGCAAACATTCGATTAGATGCTGATAGCTCCAGCCAAAGCCTAGGCATGACTGCTTTTGATCTAAATCTGGGGATTCAGGTTTCTTTCTCGGCTCAAGTTGTCGAAGCTGGGGCGATTACTTTACCTGCAAAATTACTGAATGACATCGTTTCGCGGTTGCCTGACGAAGACATCACTATCAGTGTGGACAAAGAAAACACGATGGTGTCGATTGTTTGCGGTTCGGGGCGTTACCAAATGCATGGCTTACCTGTAGAGGAGTTTCCTGAGTTACCCAAAATTGGTGAAGATGGTCAAACTACTTATTTGCCAGTTGAGTCGATGCTGAGTGGACTTGCCTCGACTTTGTTTGCAACTTCGGCTGATGAGAGTAAGCGCATTCTTACAGGTGTGCATCTGACGGCAAGTGCCGATCGCCTTGAGTTTGCGGCAACTGATGGACATCGTTTGTCGGTGGTGCAGACAGGCTTTTTAGATGCTGATGAGCCACCTGTGACAGGTGACACCGTAACGACAGATTTGGAAGTAACTATCCCTGCACGAGCTTTGCGTGAACTTGAGCGGATGCTTAATCAACAAACAGAAGGCGCGATCGCTGTCAAGTTTGATCGTGCAAATATGATCTTCCAAAGTGCTAATCAAATTTTGATTTCACGGTTGTTAGATGGCACTTATCCCAATTATCGCCAATTGATCCCTAGTCAATTTGACCGTAAAGTCACTTTAGAACGCAAATTATTCCTATCGGCTCTAGAACGTATTGCTGTTCTCGCTGACCAAAAAAATAACATCGTCAAAATCACAATCGACTCTACAGGTCAAGAAATCTCGCTCTCTGTCGAAGCGCCTGATGTAGCCGCAGGTCGTGAATCTCTGCCCGCTCAAGTTTCGGGTGAAGATGTAGAAATTGCTTTTAATGTCAAATATTTACTTGACGGCTTAAAAGCATTACCTAGTAATGAAATTCAAATCCAGCTTAATAATCCCACCAGCCCTGCGGTCCTTGTGCCAATCGGCGCGACTAAAATGACTTATTTACTCATGCCTGTGCAAATTCGCAATTAAGTTTTCATACTTCATACTATTTCTGAGCCGTAGGCTTAAATAATCCTTCATACAAAGTCCGCCGTTGGTGGACTTTTATTATTAAAATCGTCTCTAAGCGATCTACCCCCTTTTGATCTCAGCTAAAAATCCTGTAGACTCAGTTGCGTATGGAATTTTTATCACCACCTTCATCACAACTGCCGCCTAGCAACTATGCAGAGGTACGACAGGCTCGCTCTAATCAGACGTTGGCATCATCTCAGCCAACGCTCAATGGTCGTATTCCAAAATTGCCTATAAAATCGCCAGCAAAATTGCCGATTGAGGTGCGATCGCAATTAGAGCTTTTTTTAGAGACCATGCCTGATCCTGGTGCGATCGCCCGTCAACTGGTCGAATCGACTTTAATTTCCCAAGCAGGTGCGATTAAGCCAAATAGTTTACCAAAGCCAAAACCGAACGATAAGCCGCGCCCGATCTTGCCGCCACCAGTGGGCGATCCGCTCAATGTCGTCAGCGATCGCCAAGAATACGACATCAATACTAATGTATTCGTGGCTGAAGGCAATGTTTTTATCAAGTACAAAAAATCAGAACTAAAAGCCGATCGCGTGCAATTAAATACAAAAACACAAGAAGTTATTGCCGAAGGTAATGTGTTTTTTACACGGGGGGATCAAAAGATACGCGGCACAAAGCTTACCTACAATTTCCGTACTGTTAAAGGTGAACTTCTCAAAGCCTCAGGTGCAATTGACCTTGGTACTGTCGTAAATTCAGAAGTATCGCGATCGCCTTCTGAAATCGCCACTAACTCAGTTACTATTTCGGCTACAGGTACAGGAGACACTGCGGATGGACAAGTACGCCGCTTTGGGTTTATTGCCGAGCGTTTAATTCTTGACGGCGATTCTTGGACAGCCGAAAATTTGCGCGTTACTAACGATCCATTTACTCCGCCTGAACTGGAACTGACGACCTCTAAGGCGACCCTAACACCTATTTCTCCTACCCAAAGCCGTATAGATTTAGAATCGCCCCGTATTGTTTTTGATCAAGGCTTTTCCTTACCATTGCCAGTTAATAGCATTACGATTGATCGCTTTCAACGTTTTGCGCCTGCTTTAATTGGATTTGATCGACGCGATCGCGATGGTGCTTTTTATCAACAGAGCTTTGATGTAATTACTCAACCCAACTTGAGTTTTCAAATATCACCACAATTGCTACTGCAAAGGGCTTTTACCAGTCAAAAGGGGCTATTAGCTTTTGATCTTTTGGGTGTTGTGGCTACGTTAAACGGAGCCTTTGATAATGGTCAGACAGTGTCTGCTAGAGCTAGCTTCTCAGGTTTAGACTTTACTAAACTTGATTCAGTCTTACGTGCTAATGCCAGTTATCAGCTTCCAGTGTTTGGCAACCATACTTTGCTCTCACAGTATGCTTTTCGCGATCGGGTGTTTAATGGATCGCTAGGCTTTCAAGAAGTAAATAATATTTTGGGAAGTACTTTGCTGTCGCCTAATTATGTTCTAGGTGATTCAAAAATTTCTTTTAACTATCAAATTGCTGCTCAGGTAGTTGGGGCGGTACGAGATGACTTGCAACCTAATACAATTGGGACATTAATTCGGCTACAAAGCGCGGCTTCACTGAGTCGTGCATTTCCTCTATTTCGAGGTGAACCAGCACCAGCCGAAAAAGAAACAGGCTTGCGCTATTCTCCCAAACCAATTGTGCCTAAATTAGATGCTTTTGTGACTCTGCAAGGTGTAAGTTCTCTCTATTCAAATGGAGCAAATCAATCTGCTTTATTTGGGACTCTGGGATTATCTGGAGAACTCGGTAATTTTATGAGAGACTTTCTTGACTATACAGGTTTCAATATCAGTTATACTCAGGCGTTTTCCAGTGGCAAATCTCCATTCTTATTTGATCGCATTGCCGATACGCGATCGCTCTCAGCAGGCATAGTCCAACAAATATATGGACCAATTCGCCTTGGTATCCAACAGAGTTATAGTTTAGATAGTGGTACTTTATTTGATTCGGTTTATTCCTTAGAATATGCAAGGCGAACCTATGCTGTGGTTTTGCGGTACAACCCTAATCAAGGACTAGGAGAATTTCTAATCCGGATTAGTGACTTTAACTGGACGCGTCCGCCTTCTAATGTGACGACTATTCAGAATGGAGTAGAACAGCGTAATTAAACCAAAGCAGTAAAAGCCTCATAAATCGAGACTGCTGCTTTGGTTTTGATAGAGTAGCTCAAGTTGCCATATCTATCTATTAAGCAGGAATGAACTTGAGAGAAACTCCATTCATACAGTAGCGATCGCCAGTTGGTTTTGGCCCATCATTAAATACATGACCTAAATGCCCACCACATCGACTGCAATGTACCTCCACGCGCTTCATAAATAATGAAGTATCAGTTGTTGTGGCGGTCGCACCTTCAATTGGTGCAAAAAAACTCGGCCAACCCGTGCGGCTATCAAACTTAGTATCTGATGTAAATAATGGCAAGTCACAACCAGCACAGCTGTAAGCTCCTTTGCCGTATTCCTTATCGAGAGAGCTAGTAAAAGATTTCTCAGTGCCATGCTTTCTCAAAACGTTAAACTGCTCAGGCGTGAGGGTTTGTTTCCATTCATCTTCAGTTTTCATGATTTTATATTTCTTAGTTGCTTTACTTGAGTCTACTGCGATCTCTGAGTCTGTGGGGGAAGAATCTATAGATAGCGATCGCCAAAACTGGGATATCCAAGAGCCACCAATGATGGCGGCTCCAATTATTAACAGGTCTCTTCTTTTCATTTTTGATGTTACAAATTGATGCTGCTAATCACTTTTGCTTTTCAATTACTCTAATTAAATTTACGAAAATCGGTGACTCTCTGGATGTGGAATTTTACAAATAGCGATCGCCCAAATAAAATATTAAAAAAATATTAAAAAAATATTGGAGAACCTCTGATTATGCTGATCTCTATACAACTAGGTATTGCTAATAACCTTAGAAGGTGCAAAGCCTTGTCTATTATAGTTTTTAGATCGATTTTCGCCTAGTTAATATAGAGTTGTAACAGTGACTACGATCTATAATTTAGCTTATAATCGTAATAATACTTAAAGCTAAGAAATTACTTCAAACTTTAAAAGGTTAAACAACAATGGCATTTGAACTCCCATCTTTACCATACGCCCAAGATGCTCTCGCAGATTCGGGTATGTCGGCTGATACCTTGTCCTTCCATTATGGTAAACACCATAAAACGTACGTTGATAACCTCAACAACCTAATCAAAGATACCGATCTTGCTGACAAAACTTTAGAAGAAATCATTAAGATTAGCTATAAAGAAGGCAAAGCTGGAATCTTCAATAACGCTGCTCAAGTTTGGAACCACACTTTCTACTGGAATGGCATTAAACCTGCTGGCGGCGGCGCTCCTACTGGCGCTCTATTAGAAGCAATCAATACTAGCTTTGGTAGCCTAGACAATTTTAAAACAGAATTTAAAAATGCTGGTGCAACTCAATTTGGTAGCGGCTGGGCATGGCTGATTGCTGAAGGCGGTAAGCTGAAAATCACCAAAACTCCTAATGCAGAAAATCCTTTAGTTCATGAAGGGCAAGTTCCTTTGTTGACAATGGATGTTTGGGAACATGCTTATTACCTCGACTTCCAAAATAGTCGTCCTAACTTCATGCAGAACTTCGTCGAAAAACTCATCAACTGGGATTTCGTCGCTGCTAATTTCGCGGCTGTCTAGTTTTAAAAAGCGCTATGCGCTATTTTATTGAAAAGAGAAGCATCGCTTAGCGATGCTTCTCTTTTTTATTGCATGAAAGTACAATTTAAGTAGAATGAGACATACGCGATCGCACATTTGCGTTCTTAGGTGAACATCATGACCCTATTGCAAACTAAAACTCAATTAGATACTTGGCTAACCGCGCCTTGGCAAGAATTTGTCAATATTGCTGATGCTTCAGACTCTACCAAACTCAAAGCTACTACTATAACGGCAAGATGAGGTTTGAACCCATATCCATAGGTTCAAAACGTTTGCAATACAAAGATTTCGGAATATTGGATTGTGAATGTTCAAACCATGCAAATTTTCGCCTTTGCTAATGGCAGTGATGGCAGCATTCGGCGGATTCGTGCATCGCTAGTACTATCGGGACTGAATCTCGAAATTTTGGAGCAAGCTCTGCAACGCAGCCGTCAAGAAAACCAGTCAGCAACAACAGCATGGTTAATGGAACAGTTTAAATAGGCGATCGCTTTGGATAAGTTTAAAGCGATCCGCCTATTGACGAAGAGATTAAGAAAAAGTCAATACAGTCCGAATCGCATCGCCTTTACGCAGCATCTCGAATGCTTCATTGATTTGTTCAATCGGCATCACATTCGTAATCAAGCTATCGATATCGATTTTTCCTTCCATATACCAATCGACAATCTTGGGAACATCGGTACGACCTCTCGCTCCACCAAAAGCCGTACCTTTCCATACGCGACCTGTGACTAGTTGAAATGGACGAGTGCTGATTTCTTGACCTGCTCCTGCGACACCGACAATCACGCTCACCCCCCAGCCTTTGTGACAGCATTCTAGAGCTTGGCGCATAGTTTGAGTTCTACCGATACATTCAAAAGTATAGTCTGCACCGCCTTTAGTCAGGTCAACAAGGTAGGGAACGAGATCGCCTTCCACTTCTTGGGGATTTACAAAATGAGTCATGCCCATTTTTTCGGCGAGGGCGCGTTTTTTAGGATTAATATCTACACCGATGATCATGTTTGCGCCGACCATACGACAGCCCTGGATCACGTTTAAGCCGATGCCGCCTAAGCCAAATACGACTACATTGGAGCCATATTCCACTTTGGCAGTGTTAATGACTGCACCAACGCCTGTAGTTACGCCGCAGCCGATGTAACAGACTTTCTCGAAAGGCGCATCATCGCGGATTTTAGCAAGGGCAATCTCTGGAAGAACTGTATAATTTGCAAATGTCGAAGTTCCCATATAATGATGAATTTTTTCACCATTAATAGAGAATCGGCTAGTTCCATCGGGCATTAAGCCTTGACCTTGGGTAATCCGAATTGCTTGACAGAGGTTGGTTTTGCCACTGAGACAATAGGAACAATTGCGGCACTCAGGAGTATATAAAGGAATTACGCGATCGCCTGTTTTGAGAGAGGTAACACCTGCACCCACCTCGACAACTACGCCTGCGCCTTCATGTCCGAGGATGGCGGGAAATAAGCCTTCTGGATCATCTCCTGAAAGGGTGAAGGCATCGGTATGACAAACTCCTGTCGCTTTGATTTCAACTAAAACTTCGCCTGCTCTGGGGGGCTCTAATTGCACGGTTTCGATTTTGAGAGGTTGTCCTGCGGCGAAGGCGACTGCGGCTTTTACGTCCATAAATCTTATTTTTCTGTGAATTTTGCTAGCGATTTACAAAGAATTATACGGGAGCGCGATATGTAAATCGAATCTAAAATGAGAATTGCTGGTATTTTAAAATCGGGTAGTGATGCAAAACTTTGCGCCACTAAAGATTTATGCGTACTTTCCCGTTGTTAGGGATTGATATAGATTTAAAGTAAGTAATAGTTTTTAATCAAGATAATTTAGTATGAAAAAGGTTTTATATTCCCTTACGATCGCCTTTGGTTTATCTTGCATAGCGATCGCTCCTGTCTCATCGAAAGCGATCGCTAATTCTAGCCAGTTTGGAGTCGCACCTCCAGCCTGTGAGGGAGAAACTCAGCTTGCCTTAAACATTTGTGCTTCGCGATGGGCAAAAACTGCCGATTTCTTGCGATCGCTAATTTATGAGGAGATTTATAGTCAGATACCTGAAGCTAGAAAATCCCAACTTAAAGCGATCGAACAAACTTGGACTTCTTATCGAGATATCCATTGTCAGGAATTGAGCGCACCATTTCGAGGCGGTTCAATTTATCCTCTTCTCAATTTAAGCTGTCGAGCAAGGGTTACTAATGATCGGATTGCCGATTTACAAGGAAAATATAATTCCCAACTTACTACCGACGTAACTACCCAAAGGCTCGCAAAAATCCTGAATCAACCAAAGCTGAAAAATTCTTCTGGGCAACGTCAATGGCTACTATACCAAGCGCAGCACTGCCAGTTTGAGTCATTACGTTCCACGGAGCCAGCGAAATCTGTAAAACAATGTCGCGATCGGTTAGCTGAAGGTCGGCTTCGGCAAATAGAATCAATGACTCTAGCTCGATAGAATTTCTAGAGCTAACCCCAACACAGCAATTTTTAATTTTCCCTAGAGTTTTTAGAGGAAAGGCGTTGCACTACCTTTAAGGACTTTATTTTCCCATGCCAATACGATCACAGTACCGAGGGCGTAAGCAAAGATATCTTTCCAATCAAAGGTAGTTCCTAAAATAATTGCTAAAAGCTTGTATTGCCTTAGTCCTAGCTTGTTGATGAGATTTAAATATTGAAATCCTTCAATCACACAGGCAAATACAAAGATAGATAAAGCCGCTACATTTGAGCGTATTTTCCAAAAGGATTTGACAAAACAATACAGGAGAATAACCACTAAAACGTCCCCAATAAAAGGACGAATAAACTGGTCATCAATAAAAACTGCGATGCAAACTTCTATTAAGAAGAGTAGAACAGTTAAGGAGAAGTACTTCCGACTAAAAGTGAATCTATTAGTGAACATTTATGGATAGTTTTTATTAACAATATTACAGGTGACTTTACAAGTTGAGATTATAAATTTTGTCGCAATATTTCAAATATTTTTTTTATGATCGCTTTTGAAGTAAAGTATCAAGATTATTCAAGTTTGATTATGCTTGTTGCAAAATATTAGTATTAATCAAGAAGCTATTTGGGGAGCATCTCACTAATGTAATGAGTAAATATACTCAGGCAAGATTGAGATAGGCACAACGATGTTTGAGAACTTGAGGAAGATTATCGCGCTTCCAC
>JAYVVP010000070.1:0-16061 GCA_043786935.1 Pseudanabaena sp.
TTTCAAACTTGTTGTGTGGTAAATAAATAAAAACGTTATTTTTAAAAATGTACAGAGGTTGATTGATGTCATCTTTAAGAAGAATTATTTGTCTTGAAAACTCTTGGAGGGAAGACGAGCGCTGTATATCTGGAATTGATATGAATACAGGTAAATGGGTACGTCCTGTATGTGATGCTCTTTATCCTAAAGATGGTAGAATTCCGCAAAAAATTAGACTTATTCAAGGTAGAGAGCCAGAGTTATTGGATATTTTAGGAATTCCTTTGGTTAATACGGGCAAAGATTTTGGATTTCAATCAGAAAATCTTTCGGTATTATCTGGTGAATGGTCATTTTTAGAAAAAGCGCACCCCAATGATTTGACACCTTATTTGAAAAATTTTAAGTACATACTTCATAATTCTGTAAAATCTGTTAAACCTTCTTACTTACGAACTTTACCACTAGAAAAACGTCATACTGTACAGTTGATTAAAACCACAAGATTTTCTGTTGATTCTTCTATGAATCAACAGAAATAATAGAATATGGAAAGGCTCAATTGAAATTGATAATGGTCAATTTTTAGAGAATCTAACTATTACTGATCCAATCCTTGTTAAAAAATTAGATCAAGGATATTTGCCAAGTCAAGATTGTCTGGTAATTGTTAGCTTAAATATGCCTTGGGCTTCTCAACAATGGACAGGTGAAAAAAGTTGCTGGAAATTGATTGCGGGTGTAATTGATTTAGTTGATAATCAGTCATCTACAATAGCAGATCTAGTTTCTCAAATAGATTTAGAAATTAAACGAGTTGGGTGGACTGTTGATCAAGAAAGCAGCTATATAGATCATAATTTTCATAAGAACAATCGTAATCTTTTAAATTTGAATGAGTTGCACAAATTTCAGATAGTTCTAGGGTCTTTACCCAGTAAGACCATTAATATACCGAATCTACCTATTCCTGATTGGCTTAAAACTGGTAGCTTTGTCTATATCCCTGATTATGCACAAGGAATTGGACGCATTATTGAAATGGATGACAAAAAAATAATTGCTATATTTGAAGGATATTCTATCCCTGTGCAAGTTGCCGATTGGAGAAAAGTTTTAAATGATGGAAAAATATTTCCAGCTATCCAAATTCAAGCGAATCAGCCTAAACTCATAATCTCTAATATTGAAAACAGAGAAAGTTTCCATTCATCTTCTAAGCTAAAACCTAATCTTATACAGTCGCCTGTAGATAACTATCGAATTTATCCTGCTAATCGTCCAAATGCGGGACATATACCAACAGTTAAATTTTGGAATCATATTTTTCCATCAATTTTATTTACATCTATAGATATATTGACTTACGCTATATCACGGGGGAATTCTGGAACTAACTTTATTGCTTTCGTTGCTGCTTTATGGATAGGGGCTTGGATACGCCATAAGCTATTTGAGAAAATATTTAAAAAGTCTATCATTTGTCGTGTTAAAGGATGGAAAATTAGCAAAGATAAGGAAATTGAGAAAAATAGACACTTTATAGGTTTGGGAGAAGATGAACTATACAACAAACTTTTGAATTCAGGTCTAGAAGTAATGCGCCAAGTTAAAATTGATAAATATTACAAAGCTGATTTCGTCTGTTTTAATAATGAATCCAGTAAATTGTGCGTTGTAGAAGTAGATGGACAACAACATTTTAATGATCGAGATCAAATTGATAGAGATAATTTGAGAATGAATCAACTTTCTAATATTGGTATACCGACAATTCGCTTCTTGAATCAATATGCTAAGAATAATCCAATGATTTGCGTTAAGTTAATTCAAGATATTCTTAAATAAACAGGATCGCTGTTTGATTTTGTTGGTTTGTCGAGGGGCGATCGCTTGTTCGTGAAAGTATGGATATTTTAGGCGATCGCTTTATGATGAGATTAGGCGCGATCGCTATTTGATGATGTTGGATTGTTGAGGGTGCGATCGCCTGTGTGGTGGGAGTATGGATATTTGAGGCGATCGCTTATTGTTTTAATGTTGCTGCGATCGCTCTATCCAATTTTAGGCTTGATGATCTGTCATATATTTTTGCAGAACATTATTGATTAGAGTTTGATAACCTCGTGGAACTTGCTGTTTATACCAAGCTAAAACATTCGGATCAAGTCTCAAAGTTACAGGAACTTTGACAGGTGGAATATTAACCGTCGCATCTTGCCAAAAATCGACATCTGTCGCTGGAGCGTCCGTATAGTCGATATCAGGATCCTTCATCCGACCAAGGATTTTCAATTGTTCTTCTCTCGATATAGCCATAATAAATTCTCCTTTCCTCTTTATTTGCAAGCCTTACGGAGATAAGACGTATTTTCTGAACTCGCAGGGTATAAACAGCAAGGATAACAAACTCTTCTAAGCATCCAATGGCAATAAAACGGGATTCGCCATAATCTTTGCGATTGTCAGGCTTTGAAATCCAAATACCCGAAAAAATTTCTTTAGCAAACTCAAAATCAATTCCATGCTTGGCAATATTGGTGGTGTTCTTTTGGTTATCCCATTCAAAGTCCATGTTTCTACTGTAACTAAGTAAAATACATGATGTCAATACATTAAATATATTACTTTGTGATTGAGATTAGAGGCGATCGCTGTTTGATGTTGTTGGTTTGTTGAGGGGAGATCGCAGTTTTGATGTTGCTGGTTATGTTGGAAGAGATCGCTTATGGGGTGAAAGTAGGGATATTTTAGGCGATCGCTTTGTGATTCAAATTAGGGGCGATCGCTATTTGATGATGTTGGATTGTTGAGGGTGCGATCGCTACTTTGGTATTGATAGGTTATAAGAGCGATCACTGGTTTGATGGACTTGGGGATTATGGTGATCTTGATTGATTGTTTAATTTGAGAAGGACGATCGCTGTTACCACTTTTTGTAAGCTAGGAATTTACCATTCATCGTCACCTTAACGCGATCGCCTTTAGGATCTTCTACTTTGTCGATATCGAGAGTGAAGTCAATCGCACTCATGATGCCATCCCCAAATTTTTCATGGATAATCTCTTTAATCGGATATCCATAGACTTGCATGATTTCATAAAAGCGATAGATAAGCGGATCAGTGGGAACAGTTGCGCCTAAACCTTTGCTGGGATATGAACTCAAGGCTGTGACAATATCTGCGCCTAGCCCTAATGCATCAGCTATTTTTTTCGCTTCTTCAGCAGAGGTACTGTTCTGACCGTAAAAGAGTGAAGCAATCCACACCTCATCATGTCCAATCAACTTTTCGAGATCGGCAAAGCTCAAACCTTTAGCCTTTTTTGCAGTCAGCAATGTATGGGTGAATGCAGGAAATTCTACAGTCATAAATTTTAGATAGATTACTTAAATTCTTAGCTCTAAAAACTTAAGACATTATGACGACAAGCATTTGTAATAATGCACACAAAACCACAAACAGAAAAATCTTGGCGCTTGCTTTTGAGTTAATATCCCAAACTTTCATTTGGCTTATTTTTAGGAAGTTCAGATACAGTTGCAGGAACATCACGCTTTGGGCGCAAAGGTGCAGCTTGCAAAAAAATTGATTGCTCAGGACGTTCGCGTACTAATTCCCCTGGTTTTTTTTGCACTGAGCGCAGCATATCGTTATCAAAAATACCCTCGGCGGTTGTCAGTTGCCGCTCTTGGCGCTTGAGTTGTTCAAGCTTTTTATATTGTTGATTCCATTGCTCTTGAGCATAAACCGTCCAGCCATAAATCGCGAATACTGAAATAGTTAACATGACGGTCATGACGATCGACAGCTTTTGAGTGACCATCAATACTCGCAACCATAGAGGCAGGGGAAAAGAATTGGTGCGAGGAAGACGTTTAACGTTCTTGTTAATTGCTGGTTGGCGACTTGTAGACAGGCGTTTACTCTGGCGATCAAGAGGCTGAGGGGATCTCTGCGGTTCAGGATTTCTCGCTCTGCTAGCTGTCATTTTCTTAACTCTTCTTTCACTCAAGATTCACCATTGCTACTTGTAGCACTTTCATACAAAAATTACCAAGTAGTTTTTGAACATTCTGGAATTTATATAAGAAGTCATATAAATTTAGATAACTATGCCACGCTTCGCGCAGGGCAATTATTCTAATTTTAGAATTATAGAGGTGATTAATTTTTTGGCAACAAGAATTTGACAGAAATCCGATCGCCTTCTTGTAAACCGATTTCTTGAGTTAGTCCGGCTCTCACTTCCAGTACGTTATCGGCGACAACACCATCAGCGGGATAAATTGGACAGGGATCAGTTTTGCACATCGTGGCATTACGAGCGATCGCTTTAACTTCGCCATCTAATAAAAAAATAATATCGAGAGGCGAAGGTGTGTTTTTCATCCAAAAGGCAACAGGACGAGCAGGTGTAAACGGAAATAGCATCCCGCGATCATCAGCTAAAGGCGAACGAAACATCAAACCTTTTTCTTGCTGACTAGGAGTACTAACAACTTCAAGCTGAATCTCGCGTCCAGCGATTGTGGCAATGGCAGTAATAGGCAAATATTGTCCTAACTCTTTGACAGGAATAGGTTTAGTTTGAGGAGATATGGTTGCCGGGATCGCTGGAACCGTGATGGGCTTAGCCATGTTAGATGCAGCAGGAGGAGAACTACAACCCATCAAACAAAGGCTGAGAGTAACCGTACATAGGTTTACAGAAAATCTTTGGATTGAGATCCTTAGAGGTGTGTCACAATTTCTAAAAGTATCGCCAGTCATCTTATGTCTTTTCCTTTACATATCGCTTTTATCTGGCACCAACATCAACCTCTTTATAAAAGCGCGATCGCTGGCAAATATCATTTGCCTTGGGTGAGGTTGCATGGCGTGAAAGATTATTTGGATTTAGCGTTGATGTTGTCAAGATACCCCAAACTACATCAAACCATTAATCTCGTCCCCTCTCTAATTTTACAACTACAAGATTATGTAGAGGGAAGAGCCTTTGACCCATATTTAGCGCTCACTTTAACTCCTGTTGATACCTTAACGCGATCGCAAAAAAACTTTATTGTCGAACATTTTTTTGATGCTAACCATCAAACAATGATCGAGCCATATATTCGCTATGTCGATTTATTAGCTCAACGACAAGCCCATGGAACCGAATGGTGTGTAAATAATTGGCAAGCCCCTGATTTTAGCGACCTGCTGGCTTGGCACAACTTGGCATGGATTGATCCCTTATTCCGTGAAACCGATCCTGAAATTGCCGAATGGTACAATCGCGGCAAAGATTTCACCTTAGCGGATCGTCAGAGAATCTACAGCAAACAGCGTGAGATTATTGCCAAAATTTTGCCTCAACATCGACAAATGCAAAAGGATGGACAAATAGAAGTCACGACTACCCCTTATTGCCATCCGATCATGCCGCTACTTGCTGACACTAAAGCAGGACGGATTGCGGTTCCACAGATGCATTTGCCAAATCCCCGCTTTCGATATGAGCCAGATATCACCCTACATTTAGAGAAAGCCAAAGAAGTTTACCGCCAGCATTTTAACTGCGAACCTAGAGGACTTTGGCCGTCGGAGCAATCAGTCAGCCCTGCAATTTTACCTCACGTTTCTAAACAAGGTTTTTCATGGCTATGTTCCGATGAGGGCGTATTAGGCTGGAGCCTTGGTCATTATTTCCGTCGCGATGAACGTGGAGAGATAAATGCACCGCATCTGCTCTATCAGCCCTATCGTCTCGAAACTGTACATGGTGATTTAGCAATTATTTTTCGCGATCGCCTACTCTCGGATTTGATTGGCTTTAGCTATAGCGCCCTCTCACCTAAAGCCGCCAGCGATGATCTATGCGATCGCTTAATGCGTATCCAACAGCAACAAAATGAATATTTATCCGAACATCCTGACGGTCAGCCTTGGCTGGTAACAATCGCCCTTGATGGCGAAAATTGTTGGGAATTTTATCCGCAAGATGGCAATCCGTTTTTACAGACTCTTTACGAAAACCTTTCAAATAATCAAAACTTAAAACTAGTCACACCTTCTGAATATTTAGAAAAATTTCCACCGATTGAGAAAATCCCTCCTCACCAATTGCATAGCGGTTCTTGGATCGATTCCAGCTTTACCACATGGATCGGCGATCCTGTCAAAAATCGAGCTTGGGAATTACTCGCCGAGGCAAGACAAGTTTTAGCGAACCATTCCGAAGCCACCCCCGAAAATAATCCTGAAGCTTGGGAAAGCCTGATGGCAGCCGAAGGCTCAGATTGGTTTTGGTGGTTTGGCGAAGGGCATACCTCCAATGATGATGCAATGTTTGATCGCCTATTTCGTGAACATTTGCAGGTGATTTATCGCGCCCTCAATGAGCCAGTACCTCACGCACTGCTTTATCCTCTTGAGCCTCATGATGTACCAACTAGCGAACGCCCCACCAGCCTGATTAATCCTGTGATTAATGGCAGATTTGAGAATGATGATTGGCAAGGCGCAGGCAAAATCGAAATTAGTGGGGCGCGAGGAGCGATGCATCAAAATGCTCCTGTCAAGCGTTTATGGTATGGTTACGATCATTTTTATTGCTACTTACGCCTAGAATTTAGTAATTTAGAAAGCATTGCTCAAAATAAGCTACATTTATTGTGGTTTTATCCAGATCGCATCCATCCCAACAGTCCTGTAAAGCTTCTTGATATGCCTGATGTATCACCGCTAAATTACTTGTTTCGTCATCACTTAGCGATCAATTTAGCTGATAAATCTATCAACCTTCAAACATCTACAGAAAAATTTGATTGGGAAACCATCGCTACTTATACGAAAATAGGTTTGGAGCAATGCTTGGAAATTGCCATACCTTGGAGCGATTTAGCAGTTAAGCCTCAGTCCGTGGCACGACTAGTAATTATACTTAGTCAAAAAGAGCATTTCCAAATGTCTCTACCTGAATATACGATCATTCCCATTGACGTACCCTAGTATTACGTTATTAAAGAGATAACAGTGGAAAAGCTACAAAAAACCAGCATTGAATCGATTGTCGAACAAGCTTTGCAAGACGGCTATCTAACGCCTGCTATGGAAGCCGAAGTGGGGCGAATTTGTGATAGTGCCTTTGAACTCTCAGTCGAGGAGTACATGGCTCTTGATCGCCTGATGGGTGCATTGCTCACAGGAGAAGTGGTTGCTGTCCCCCGTAAGCAATTTATTAATGTGATGGAAGAATTGGTTTTGAGTGAAGCTGTGGCAAGGGTCGCCGAGATCGAAGCAACCAGTAATAAAGTTTTGGATTTAGGGGATATTGCTGCTTACGCCCTCAACCGTTTGCCACCTTTATATGCAACCACCGAGCAAGGTGCAAGCTATCAGAGGGATAGGGCGCTTGCTGATCTACAACACTTAATCGCTCAACAAGTCAAAGAAGCAATTGATCGCAATATTGATCGCCCAGAATTTTTCCCTGATCGTTCTAATTTTGGATCGGTTAATAAGGAGTCTGTCCTTTCGCAGCTTAGTAATTTGTTACAAGCTTATGCCCCAAACTATGAGGAAAAGTCCTAAATTCTAATCGGAATTTGCAGCTTTACAGCACATGATTAAGATCGGAGGGGGATAGGCAATCGTTAACAATTTGACCATCACGAAACCAAATAATCCTTTGTGTATTTCTTGCCACATCGGCTTCATGAGTCACCATAATTACGGTGATGCCACTAGTATTCAATTCGCCAAATAACTCCATCACTTCGGCAGTGGTATGTGAATCGAGCGCCCCTGTTGGCTCATCGGCTAGCAACATCACAGGATTGTTGACGATCGCTCTGGCGATCGCTACTCTTTGTTGTTGTCCACCAGACATTTGGTTGGGGCGATTGTTTAATCGATGCCCCATTGCTACCTGTTCTAAAGCAGCAGCGGCGCGTTCTTTTTGCTCTTTGGGGCGCACATTGGCATAAGCCATCGGTAACATTACATTCTCCAAAGCCGAGAGTTGTGCTAACAGGTGATATTGCTGAAAGACAAAGCCGATCTTAAGATTGCGAACTCCTGCTAGATCGCGCTCTTCCATGGCTGAGACATCTTCTTCATCTAGAAAATACTGACCTGATGTGCTGCTATCAAGGCAGCCGATGATATTCATACAAGTCGATTTACCTGAGCCTGAAGCACCCATAATCGCGCAATATTCGCCTTCTTTGATGACAAAGCTGACATCATCTAGAGCTTTAACTAACGTATCGTCTTGACCGTAATATTTACAAACATCATTAAGACGGACAATTTCACGTTTTGAATCATTTGAATCAGCAGATTGGGGAATTGTAGCGATCGCGTTAGTAGTAATCATTTTTTAAACTAAATTTTTAAATAACCAAAAGGCAAAAGGTCTAAATACTGCGTAGCGCCACAATTGGGTCAAGTCGAGCGGCTTGGCGGGCTGGGAAAATCCCGAAAAATAAGCCAATGCCACCAGATACTCCCACCGAGAGACAAATCGCGCCGATCGATACACCAGCTTGTAAAGGCGAAACTGCGGCAATCAGTAAAATACCGCTGATACCGATCGCTGTCCCAATTGCTCCCCCTAGTAATGACAAAATCACAGCTTCAATCGTGAACTGAGTAAGAATATCACTCGGTGAAGCTCCCAGTGCTTTACGAAGTCCGATTTCTTGAGTGCGCTCAGTGACTGATACCAGCATGATGTTCATGATGCCAATTCCACCGACAAACAGCGAGATACCTGCGATCGCGGCGAGTAAGATCGTTAATGCGCCTGTAATATTGCCGACAATTTCGAGGGCATCTTGTTGTGTTCGGACTGTAAATGTATCATCGGCATTAATATCAGAAGTGCGATGACGCAATCGCAACAGGTTAGAAATTTGAAACTGAGCAGCAGCTACGTTATCATTGCTAGTCGCTGACACATTGATTACCGCGATCGCTACTCCATAGGGTGAAGTTTTGCCAGTCAGTCGGTTAGTCATGGTCGTGATTGGCAAAAAGATGGTGTCATCTTGATTTGTACCCAGAAATGCACCTTTCTCGGACATAATGCCAATCACTTCATAACTCGTGCCGCGAATTCTTACTGTTTGTCCAACCGATGACCCTTGTGGAAATAACTCTTTAGCGATCGCAGCGCCTATGGTGACAACTCTCGCATTCCGTTTAATATCTTCTTCATTAAAAAATCTACCAGAACTAACTTCCGCATTGCGGACGATCGCATAACTATCAGTCGTGCCGATCAGAGTAGCGCGTTTGGTATTATTGCCAGCGATCGCTAGTTCTGAGCCGTTGATTTGAGGAGCGACACTACGGACAGTAGGTACTTGGGTGGCGATCGCTTCTGCATCAGCTAACACTAATCGATTGGGCGGCGCGATCACATTACGGCGAGCATTGTCAGTACCTGTGATTACAAAAATTACATCAGTACCTAAGGACTGAAACTGCTGCGATGCGTATTTCTGTGCGCCCTGTCCAACCCCGACCATCAAGATTACCGAGGCATTACCAATAATGATCCCTAGCATCGTCAATGTACTACGCAGACGATTAGCGGCGAGTGTCTTTCCCGCCATACGAAAGCTTTCCCACGTATCCATTCTGATTATGACGTATAAGTATTAAATGGAAGTTAGCATGATATCTCTCACTCAGCATCATCTTACAGAGCGAAATTTAGTGATAATCAAGTTTTGAGTTAGCATAAACTTAGTTAAAGTTCTCAGTCAAAGCTCAACTATTACTCTTGTATGCCTAAGCTATCAAAACCACCCGATCCCAATGATCCTGAATATCAAACTCTTGAACGTAGAGTTAACTTTTATTTGCACCTTGCTATGTATTCAGCTTGGAATACCTGTCTATGGTTTGTGCAATCAATCACTAACGAGATTTGGATATGGTCAGTCTGGGTAGCCGCTATCTGGGGCGTAGCCATCCTCCTACATGGGATCTGGGTTTTGTCTAAAGAAACATTTTTACAAAAAGTTTAGATGTGGATTTCCTTGTGGATATGGAGATTTGATTTATGGCGATCACATTAGAAACAAGCATAAATACATTACTACTTGAAGAGTTTCTTGCCTTGCCAGAAACAAAACCTGCCAGTGAATATATTGACAATCAAATTTATCAAAAGCCTATGCCACAAGGTAAACACAGCACATTACAAGCAGAGATAGTTATGGCTATCAACCAAATAGCTAAACCGAAAAAGCTTGCTTATGCTTTTCCTGAATTGCGTTGTACGTTTGGTAAGCGGTCAATTGTGCCAGATATTTCTATATTTGAATGGTCGAATATTCCACTTGATGATGATAGAGAACCATTAAACAAAATTTCCATCGCTCCTGATTGGATTATTGAGATACTTTCATTTGCTCAATCTCCATTCCTAATTATTGATAAAATTGGATTTGCTTTAAAACATGGAACAAAACTTGGTTGGCTAGTTGTACCTAAAGAAAGAAGAATTTTGACCTTTAAGGGCGATAGTTTTAATATCTGTCAAGGAATAGATATTTTACCAACGCTAGAGATTTTTGGGGATTGGCAGATATCAGTTCAAAATGTGTTTGATTTACTTAAGTTTTAGTTTCAACTTATTCCATTAAACTTAATTGCAATAACTAATCACCAAAATTCAATGAGTAACTCAGAACGCATCGAACAATTAGCTGCCGTGATCGCTGAAGATGTTTATATTGATATTGCCAAGTGGCATTTGTACTTAAATGACGCTCATCTGCACCGTCCTCTTGCCGAGAAGTTTTATCCCATGCTGCCAGATGGAATTAAATCGGCGGATGTTAGTAGAGTATTAAATGAGACAGCGATCGCGATCGGTGGTGGTAAGCGTGAGATTCCATTAAGTGAATTGATTCCCAATTCTTGTCAAGATAGATTGTTGACTATTCTCGAAGAATTTGAATATTAATTTGAATACTAAAACTCCTGCAACCAATCCTGTTTTTCTGGCAGTGCGCCGCCGTCTGACTCTTTGGTACGCGCTTGTGACAGCGGTCTTATTAATTGTGTTTGCGACAGGTTTCTATCTATATGTGCGAACCACCTTAATTGATCGCATTGATGATACGATCGACCATGTTGCGGAAGTGATTGAGAGATCGCTAATTCGTTCTAATTTAATTGATTTGGAGTCAGATTTTAGTCATAATTTCTCCACTAATGCTCAAGCGATTAATGCTGATCATATTGATATTGATTGGTTTAATGCAAATGGAGAAATACTTTGGACAACTAATAGCAGTCCTGATCCTTTACAAAAGAGGGAAATAGGGATTTTGCAACCATTTTATCGCACCGTACATTTGTCAGAAGCAGAACCACTGCGGCAAATGACCGAGCCGATGATGATTAATGGAAAACTGTTGGGATATCTGCGGATCAGCCATCCTTGGTTTGAAGTTACTAAGCCTGTAAAGCAACTATTTCTAGATCTTGCAGTTGGCACAACCCTGATGGTGGGAGTAGTTTTATTGTGCGGCTGGTGGCTAGCTGGAATTGCTATAGAACCTGTACGCGAATCCTATCAGCGATTGAAACAATTTACAGCCGATGCGTCGCACGAGCTTCGTAATCCGATCGCAATAATTCAGACCAATGTCCAAGTAGCTCTCGCTGATTCAAGTCCCAACCCAGAATTTCAGCGATCGCAACTTGAAGCAATCGAACGAATTACGCGCCGTTTAGGAAAATTGCTTGAAGATTTACTATTTCTAGCAAGACATGATAGCGGTATTAATAACCAGCGGCGTGAATCTTGCAATTTATGGCAAATCTTGAATGAAGTGGGTGAAGAACAACAAGCGATCGCTCAACAAAAACAAATCACGTTGGAGTTACTTAGCGATGAGCAAAACTTAGTTATATCAGGTGATCGCGATCGCTTAGGTCGTTTGTTTACTAATCTAGTTAGTAATGCGATCGCTTATACTCCAAAGGGTGGGAAAGTACAGATTACCGCGCAGCCAATCACTTCTCAAAATCAAATTCAAGTTCAAGTTAAGGACACAGGAATTGGTATTCCTGAAGCAGAACTATCTCAGATCTTTGAACGTTTCTATCGCTATCAACCTCAAAAAAGTATTAAATCTAGTGCTAAATCTCTAAATCTTTCCACAAGTGGATCTGGGCTTGGTTTAGCGATCGCCAAAGCGATCGCCGATAGTCATCAGAGCCAGATTAATGTTGAGAGTAAAGTCGGACAGGGAACAACTTTTACGGTTAATCTACTAAAATAATTCATTAAAATAATTTATTGAAATATAAAGAGGCGCTTTTTTATTTGGTGACTCGCTTCGGCAGTAAAAACATGGCGATCGCGCCCATTGCAAATCCGCTAATGTGAGCTAAATAGGCAACCCCTGGTAAATTTGGATTCACCATTGCTGCATATACAGTTTGTCCAGCAATCCATAAGCCTAGAAATACTGCGGATGGAATGGGAATAGCGGTGATAAAAAAACCTAAAAATATTAAACTCAAAATTCTTGCACGAGGAAATCTCACTAGATACGCGCCCATCGCTCCCGATACAGCACCACTTGCACCAATCATCGGAATCATTGACATGGGTGCGGTCATTGCTTGCACCAATCCCGCCACTACTCCACAGCATACATAAAAGAGCAAGAATTTCCAATGTCCTATTTGATCTTCGATATTATTACCAAATAGATAAAGAAACCACATATTCCCAACTAAGTGGAAGATGTCAGCATGGAGAAATTGTGATGATACTAAAGCGATCGCATGTTTTGAGGGATTAGCAATTAACTCTTTAGGAATTAGGGCAAAATTCCCTAACCATTCGGCAAGTTGAAAATTTGGCAAGCTAGTTTGATATCCAAAAATCAGCACATTTACCAAAATTAATGAGTAAACAACAATGGAAGTATCTTGGGTCGGATTATTGTCGTGTAAGGGAAACATTGCTAACCAAAAGATACAACTTTGTAGATTTTAACAATATTGCGGCAGCATCTATCGCGTGGTTAACTCCAAAATTATTTTCGTTCAAGGAACCAATTAGAAATTTATAAGTCTTCTTTTGAGAAAGGGGAAATTTAATAATTTCAATAACTAGGGAAGATCAATTATGAAATGTCAACAAAAAACTGTTTTATTATTATGCACTTTGGCTTTGGGGAGCAGCACATTATTTACTAGCGCGATCGAAGCTAAGAAACCCGATAAAGTTAAACCTGCACAAACTAGCGTTAACACTACTACCACAACCACAACTTCCACATCTACTCAGTTACTTAGCCTCACTGCACTTCAACGCACTCAAATCGTAGAGATTATCCGTGGGACAAGTACTTATAGCTATCTGATCAACACTGGTTTACGTCAGCAAATCTTTACTCAAGTCAGTTCTCTACCACCAGGAATTAAGAAAAATCTAGCTCGTGGCAAAGGTTTACCTCCTGGAATCGCTAAGAAAGTCTTACTTCCCGCAACTGTTGTAAACCACGTTAGTTTGCCTGCTAACACAAATATTATTGTCGTTGGCTCCAACGTGATTGTAATTGATCCAATTAAAAATATCATTCTCGATATTATCTCGAATATTCTTTAAGGCTGTTGCAATAAAAAAGGCGGTGCACTGCGCCGCCTTTTTTATTGTTTTAATCCATATCGTTGATCTTGATGCGCGGATCGACGGCTTTGAGTAATAAGTCACCGATCAGATTACCAACTACTAACATCAAAGTCCCCAGCATCAACCCTGCCATTACCAAATTAGTATCTTTTTCTCTAGTTGCTTCCAATAATAATTTCCCTAACCCTGGCCAACTAAAAAAGAATTCTGTAATAAATGCTCCACCCAGCAATCCCCCAAACTCAAATCCTAATAAAGTGATTAAAGGATTAATCGCATTACGGAGCGCATGAACATAAATCACCTTACCTTCAGGCAAACCCTTGGCACGAGCAGTTTTGATATAGTCTTGACGCAATACATCAAGCAAACTACCGCGCATGATTCTTTGTAAGCCTGCAAAACTAACTAGGGTCAATGTCAAAGTTGGCAAGATCATGTGATGACTAATATCTAAAAACTTGCCAAAGAATGAAAGATCAGTAAAATCGATGCTAGTCATACCGCCAACAGGAAACCAGCCTGTATTTTGAGCAAGCATCAGCAGCAAAATTGCTAATACAAAACTGGGAAAACCCTGTGTCGCATAGCTAATCACTTGAATTATGCGATCGCTCCAAGTATTTTGTTTGACAGCGCTATAAATGCCGAGGGGAATCGCTACCAGCCAAGTCGCCACTAATGAAGCAAGTGACATGATCAATGTATTGCCAGCTCGCTCGACAATTAACGGAGTGACAGGTGCTAAACCCTGACAACGCACTCCTAGATTACCGTTTAAAGTATTTTGCAACCATAAAAGATATTGCACTGCATCAGGCTTATCGTAGTTCAGTTGTTTCTCTAACTGCTCAATCGTCTTTTTAGGTGTGCTGGGATTATTGCGTAGCTCAGAAAAGCAATTTCCTGGCGATTTGGTAATTGCAAAAAAACTTAAGATCGATACTCCCAAAACGACAACAACCGCTTGCCCAAGCCGCCTCACCACAAACCCAGTTGTATCGTTAATGATAAAACGCCAGAAAGATCGATTTCCTCTATTCGCAGTTGCCATAGATTAAGATTGCCAACTAATCAATTTTATTCAGTCATATTAATCCAAATCTTGGCAATTCATTGCGATCGCCTAGGGCTGGACCTTACAACAGTTGTTGATCAAACCCACTACGACAAAGGTCGCAGGGCAAAGCCCCGCAACGGGTTTTATATTATTGTTTGTTGTAGGTTTGCAAGTAAATTGCTGTAGTGAGTTAATTTATATAGCCAGTAATTAAGAAATCCATTCCGATTTGTTTAAATTGTGGTCGTTGTAGATCAATTGCATTAGTCATTAAATTTAATCCCAGATCATCGATAGGACTGGGTGCAGTAAATCCACCAATTAGTTTAGGGGCGATAAATGCGTAGATCTTCTGCACCATCTTTGCTTTAATGGCTGCTGCACCTAGTCTGCCTCCACATTCCCATAAAACTGTATTGCAGCCACGGCTCCCTAATTCTTGCATAATCATTTGTGGTGATATATCTTCTAATTCCAAAATTTCCACTTGGCGATCGCGTAGTTTTTGTTGAAGTTGGGGATTTTGATTCGGCAATGTAATCAAGAGAGTTTTTTCGGTATCGGTAATCTTCCACAAATTTGCTTCTTCAGGAAGATCGCAACTCCGAGTTACCACTACGCGTAAAGGACCATGCTCACTCATTCCATGGGTTGTTAAGTGTGGGTTATCTAGTCTGACTGTATTTCCGCCTGTAATGATTGCATCGCAGCCAATACGAAGATCATGTCCGATCTGCCTCGATTCTACTCCTGTAATCCAATAGCTATGCCCTGAAGTTGTCGCAATTTTGCCATCCAGAGTCATTGCATATTTAAAAATACCAAAAGGCAGTTTTGTCTTGACCCGATGAAAGAAAGCCTCATTTAGTTCCAAACATTGCGGTTCTAAAATACCAGTTGTCACCGTAAGCCCTGCCGCCTGAAGGCGATCGCATCCACTACCTGACACTCGCGGATCAGCATCGATCGCCCCGATTACCACATGACCAATTCCTGCTTGAATAATTGCCTCGGTACAGGGCGGAGTGCGCCCATAATGACTGCAAGGCTCAAGATTGACGTATAGCGTGGCTGCTTGCAAATCTACGTCTCTTTTCTGCGCGGCTCTAATTGCAAATATTTCTGCATGAGGTTCACCTGCCTGAGGATGAAAGCCTTCACCTAAGACTTCTCCATTTTTAACAATTACACTCCCCACCATCGGATTTGGTGAAGTTCGACCTCTTGCTTGCCTAGCTAAATCAATACAGCGATACATCCAACGATCGTGGACAGATGAGATTGCTTCTTTGTCTTCTATCATTGTCAGCTTTACCAGTGCGGTAGACTATTTTGCGCTATAACTAGAAACAAATTG
>JAYVVP010000071.1:0-16025 GCA_043786935.1 Pseudanabaena sp.
AGAAGCTTTAGGAATGGGGTTGCCAGTATTAACTACACAATGTACAGCAATTCCAGAAGTAACTATGAATTTAGCTGAATATGTGAACAATCCTATGGATGTAGACGAATGGTGCGATCGCCTCACCAATATGTTGAATAATCGCGATCGTTATCTACCAACTGCATCTACAATTCAACAAATTAGACAAGCTTATGAGCCTGTGGCGATCGCTAAACAATATATCGATCTGTTTCGCAATATCGGCAGTAAATAGAATGAGAATTGAATCATCTTCATAACTGAGATTCGATCGCACTCAGTAACTTCTCTTGTGTCCAATTTTGATATAGATGCGCGGCGATCGCGGCTCCACCTGCGCCTACACCTTCTTTGACAAAGCCTTGTTCATATGCTTGCAACTGCGGAAACTTGGACTTAGCAAAACTTATTTGAGTGGCGAGTAATGGAACATCGCGCACCATCAGAGCTAAATCTACTGTATTCCCTGTGGGATCTTCAGCAACCCAGCGAGTTGTGCCGATCGCGATCGCATCAGGATTCCAGACAAGATGTTGATAATTGGCGATCGCTCTAGCAAGTGCATAGACTGCCAACATTTGGGTTCCACCTGCAAGTAATACTCCTGCATTACGACTTGACGCGATCGCCATTCCTGCCACAGTGATTTGCATGGGGTCGCCTACTGCTGCCACAATTTCAAAGGGTGTAGCCTGTGGATTTAAGTTCTCTAATCCTGCTTGCACAAGTTCCCATTTTTGAGCGTGATTGCAAATGGAATGAGAGCTGTTTACTTTATCTTTTGCATCAATTCCTAATGCTGTAAGTACGGCTAGGGCTGTAGTTGTGCCGCCGACAACGCATTCACTCAGGATTACATAGGCTCCTAACTGAGCTAATTTTTCTCCCCACACTAAGCCTTGCACAAATAATTGCAGCACTGTTTCAATCGGAAGTGCTTTACCTGTACTTAAGCATTTTGCAGGTTGTCCACCGAGGTTAATCGCTGCAACTGTGGGCGCGATCGCTAAACCTGCGTCAAAAATAAAAAGCGGTAACTCTTGTGCTGCCACAACTGCGCGAGAAATTAGTACGGGTGAGGCTCCTGCGACTAGCGGCGGCAGAGGGAAGTTAGGATTTGCGCCTGTGGCGAGAAATTCGGCATCGGCGATCGCGGTATATTTGCGGTCTTCTGGAGTTGCTCCTGCGGCGGAAATATTGGGGATTAATCCTGTTTCGGTGAATCCTAATACACAAGCAAATACTGGACGTTTACTCCGATAGTTTTTGAGCCAAGTTTTAGCTTTTTTGCGTTGTGTGTAGGTTTTGATCATTAATTTTTTATGCTAAATCGTGAAAATTCGCAAAGCGAATTCTTAGAGGGTTACTTTTGTTTGCGACAGCGATCGCTACAGTATTTCACTTCATCCCAGCACTTTTCCCATTTCTTGCGCCATGAAAATGGTTTTCCACAAACTACGCAGTCTTTGCTAGGTAAAAAAGATTTGTTTCCTTTATGAGCCATATTTTGGAGAAGTTGTGTAGATATGCAATGGTTTTAACTTTGCTCAACCAAGAGACAGATTACAATACTAAGAGATAATCTTACAGCCGAGGATAGCCAGTTATGGTTGCGATCGCAAACTTCACAATATCAACACCTCCAACCAAGCACCGCTTCACCATTGAGCAATATTACAAAATGGGAGAGGTCGGCATTTTAGGGATAGAGCAACGGACAGAGTTAATTGAAGGAGAAATAATCGAAATGTCGCCGATTGGAGCAAAGCACGCTGCTTGTTTATCAAAACTAGCTGATTTACTGCGTGATCGCACCAGAAATCTGGTGTTAGTCAGACAGCAAAATCCGATTCAACTGAGCGATCGCTCTGAGCCACAACCAGATATTGCCGTGGTTAAAAAGCGTCAAGATTATTATTTAGAGAGTCATCCCATACCCACAGAAATTTTTCTGTTAATTGAAGTAGCAGATTCAACACTGAAATATGATCGTGATGTTAAAGTTCCTCTCTATGCCAAAGCTGGTATACCTGAACTTTGGATTGCTAATTTGGAAGCACAAGTGTTTGAAGTGTATCGCCAACCTAGCGAGACTGGATATAAGCAGGTACAAATCTATGGCAAAGGTGAAGTAATTAATTTGCAAATATTGCCTGATGTGGCGATCTCCGTTGATGACATTATGAATTTTGACTTTGAATGAGAGTGACTTTCTGTTCTGCTTTTTCTAGATAGTCGCGGCAATATTGCGATCGCTTCATTCCTTCTTCATAGAGTGCCAACATTTCATCTAAAGCGGCTTCGCCATCATCAAGAATTTCAACAATTTCTTCTAGGCGCTGCATTTGTTCTTCAAAAGATAGCTTATTCGGGTCGATCATATACTTTCTCGATTTTAACTTGGGCAATTTCTAATCGCCGCACGATGTCCACTTTATCAAATGCTGTGAGAGATTCATCGTTGCTGAGTAAGCGATCGCCGACTTGCAGTAATGCAAAGCCGCGCTGCAAGGGTGATAGGGGATGAAGCGATCGCAAATGGGCGCTGAGACTGTCAAGCTTAGTGGAGGATTGGCGTAGATGACGGACTAAGGATTTTTGGATATCTTGTTCGGCTTCATCTAACTGTTGAGCGCGATCATGTAAGCGATCGCCAAAGTTTTGCAAGGCATAGCTATTAGTCAATGAGTTAAGGCGTTGTTGATAAGTTTGCATCTCAAATTGGATACTGCGAGTTAAGCGATTTTCGGCAAGGGCTATCTGTTGCAATAATGTATCGCGATCGCATTGAGATACTAACTCGGCGGCGGCAGTTGGCGTGGCGGCTCGTAAATCAGCAACAAAATCAGCGATTGTAAAATCGGTTTCATGCCCTACAGCAGAAATAATCGGAATGCGTGAATGAAAAATTGCTTCGGCTACTTGCACCGTATTAAATGCCCAAAGGTCTTCAATCGAGCCACCACCACGCCCGACAATCAAGACATCAGCATCAGTCGTTTGCAAAGCTGCGATCGCCTTGGCTATTTCTTCGGGTGCAGATTCACCTTGGACGATGGCAGGACACAAATAAATCTGACAATGAGGCGATCGCCGATTTAGGGTACTCAGAATATCCTGAATTACGGCTCCTGTCGGAGAAGTGACTACACCAATTTTGAGCGGTAAAGCAGGAATATCCCGTTTTCGATCTAGGTCAAAATATCCCCGTTCTGCTAACTCTTCTTTCATTGCTGTAAAAGCAAGATACAAATCGCCCTGCCCTGCGGCGGTCATGCGATCGCAATCAATTTGATATTTACCCCGCGTAGCATAAACCGTCAGCCGACCATGGACGACTACTTGCATTCCACTTTTAGGGCGAAATGATAAAGTGCGACTTGCCCACATCACACAATCGATCTGAGCCGATTCATCTTTGAGCGTAAAATAGCGATGCCCAGAGGCGGCGGTTGTAAAGCCAGAAATTTCTCCTGTCACCCGCACAATGCCAATTTCATCACGCAACAAAAGCGCGATCGCTTGCGTCAAATCAGCTACTGTCATCGCATTTTTAGAATTGCTCATGAAAAACCGCTATATAAATATTCTCTCTAAGTCACTGACATATTCTATGCTGCTATTTGCGGTCTGGCCTGCTACAGTTCAAGCTCAAGCGTCCGATAGTAAAGGCAACTACTACCGAAATGAAACCACTGTCCAAGCACCTAGTAAAAATTTAAAACCATCGGCTGGATCGCTCTGGCGAGTTGTCGTTAAGGAACTTAACTGCCGTCAAAATACAGGTTTAGATAGCCCTGTAAGTCGTACATATCCAGCAGACGCGTTGCTAGAAGCAGAAGTCTATCGGGGTGGCTCTGACGAGGTACTGATTAATCCACTTGATAAAAATGACAATCCTTGGATGCCTGTACGCGGAGCGAAAAGTGAAGATGTATGTTTTGTGCGGGCAAATAGTCGGTATATTCAACCAGTGATATTTAGATAAAAGATCACAGATATGCGATCACTGCAAATAAAATCCATTATTTACAGTGATATACCGTAGTATAATAAGAATAGTTTAAGCAAAATATCTTTAAATAATAATTACGGTCAGTTGTGGAACTTTCTCTAAAGAGTGAATATGCGATCTTAGCGATGCTCGAGCTAGCCCATAACTTTGCGATCGCGCAACCTCTCCAAATTCGACAAATCGCTTTACAACAAAATATTCCCGATCGCTACTTAGAGCAATTACTTGCCACCCTCAAGCGTCAAGGTTTAGTCAAAAGTCAGCGTGGCTCAAAGGGAGGATATATTCTTGCCCGTGAACCTAGACAAATTAGCCTACTTGAAATCATTCAGGGAATCGAGGGGCATGATCCGATTTCTGATCAAAAAAATGGTAGGGCAAGTAATGAGAGTGCTTCTCTTTCGGTAATTCGTGAAGTATGGGAATTATCTCAGAAAGCAGCTTCTCATGTTTTAGATAATTGCACACTCAAAGATTTATGCGATCGCCAGCGTCAACGTCAAATCGCCACAACCATGTATTACATTTAATAAAGTAAGCGATCTCCATGTACGCTAAGTCGAAGCAAGTTTGAGACTTAACCTTCGCCAAATTTGTTATACATCATGCGATCGCCTATTTCCCAATCAATACTGTTTTTACTTTTAGTTAATAACTATTTTACCCTTCCATTACGAGCGGAATGTAGATTTTAGACACATTCTTAGCGATAAAAATTATAATGGTTTAAACAATAGAGATACATTACATTCGGCGAGGTATTTGCCTATAAAACTTGCGGCGCTACTGGCTTGGAATTAGGATAATACAATTAACTTCACTCCTTATAATCGCTATCTCCCATGAATAAAAATACACAACAGAACATTCAACCAACTCCGCCATTTAACGAAAAAAACTCTGAGACTCCAGAGATTGGCGGTGGGTTGTCAATAATTCAATATTGGGCCGAGCATACGCTGAATCCAGAAGGGCTTAAACTTTGGGAAACGTTGCTTCATAAAAGTGCTTGTCTATCTTGTTCTTGGGGAACGGGCGGACAGAAAGGCGGTTTTACTAACGAAGAAGGCGAAAAACTGCAACGTTGCATGAAAAGCGTTGAGGCAATTTCTGCGGAAATTAAACCCGCTGTTCCATCTCATGTGTTTGAGAAAAAAAGTATTACTGAACTTCAGCAACTTACATCAATGGAGTGCGATCGCTTAGGACGACTCAACTTTCCGATGATTTTGCGCGAAGGTAAATCTCATTACGAACGTATTTCTTGGCAAGAGGTTTACGCGATCGCGGAAGCTGCTTTTCGCAAACAGCCAGAGCGAGTTGCGTCCTATAGTTCTGGTCGAGCCTCTAATGAAGCGGCTTATGTGTTGCAGTTAATGATGCGCGCGTTGGGTTCTAATAACTTGGCAGACTGCTCTGACTTGTGCCATGCGCCTTCGACGACAGCCCTGCAAGCGATGTTGGGGACAAAAACCTCGGTAGTTAGTCTGGAAAGCTTGAAAGAATCTGATTGCGTGGTACTCACGGGTTCCAATCCTTCCTATAATCAGCCTCGCTTGATGAATGAGTTGATCCAACTACGCAATCGCGGCGCTAAGGTGATTGTGATTAATCCAATTATGGAAATTGGATTAGTAAAATTTGGTTCACCTGCCCATCCATTAACATTGTTAACTGGCTCTGATATTTCATCTTTGTACCTGCAACCAATCCCTGGCAGCGATGTCGCCTTATTTACAGGTATTCAGAAATCTTTAATTGAGCAAGGACTGATTAAAGCTGCATATCTGCAAGTACATACTGAGGGTTGGGAAGCAGTACTTGGACAGGCGCGATCAATTACTTGGGAGGCTATTACGTCAACCTGCGGCGTTTCGCAAGCGGAAATTGAAGCTGCCGCTAAAATCATTGGTACTTCTAAAAAAGTTGTGTTTGCTTGGGCAATGGGAATTACTCAGCATACTAATAGTGTCGATAACGTTTATGCGATCGCCAACACTGCTCTAATCACAGGTAATCTCGGCAAAAAAGGGGCAGGCTTGATGCCTGTACGAGGACATTCCAACGTGCAGGGCTTTGGCTCTATGGGCGTAACTGTTGAGTTGAAAAAAGAAATTCAGCAAGCATTAGAAACTCTACTAGGTCGCCCTCTCAGTAGTGTTCAGGGATATCACACACGAGATTTGATCGAAGCCGCCGATGCAGGAAAGGTAGATAGCCTAATTTGTTTAGGCGGAAATTTGTATGGTGCAAATCCCGACTCGACTCAAGCAAAACGCGCTTTAAGCAACATTGATACGATTATTTATCTTGCTACTAAGCCTAACTTGGGACACTTTAGCGGATTGGCTCATAAGAACACGCTAGTACTTCCTGTTCTCAATCGCTTTGAGCAGCCCTATAAAATCACTACTGAATCAGGCAATAACTTTGTGAGATTGAGTGATGAAGGAAAAACCCATTTGAAAGGTGACTTAGTTGCAGAAGGAAGCTTTTTAACAGAACTTGCTCACCGTCTGCTTGGAGACTCTCCCGTCAATTGGCGACAATTGCAAAATCCCAAGTACGTTCGGCAGCTAATCGCCCAGACTATTCCTGGCTACGAAAAAATAGCCGCGATCGATGAAACAAAGAAAGAATTCACGATTAGTGGGCGCATTTTAAATGGACCCCATTTCTCGACACCGACAGGTAAAGCCTCCATGTTTGTCACGCCCATGCCTAATGTCACTCTACCAGAACCTAAAAACTTTGGAGTATCTGAATCTACTAAAGGCGTAGTAGTCGCGCTCATGACGGGACGAAGCTATTCACAACACAACACGGTAGTTTATAAAATAGGCGACGAGTATCGTGGTATTCCTCATCGCAACTGTATTTTAATGAATAGAGCTGATGGAGAAAGTGCAGGTTTAAAAGCTAATCAACGCGTCACTGTTCAAGCCGATGCAGGCAAATTAGAGAACGTTGAAGTGATTTACGGCGCGGTACGTCAAGGTGCAGCTTTAATGTTTTATCCCGAAGTGAACGCTATTTTTAAAGCGCGAACTGAAACGCGATCAGGCACACCTGCTTTCAAGAGAGTTCCTGCTTTCGTTTATGCATAGCGATCGCAAATAAAAAAATCGAAAAATTAGTATGGCGATCGCACTCTCAAGTTTTAAACCCAAAGAGCGATCGCCATCTTATTCATAGGGCTAAAAAATACGATTAGCGTTTAATTTGATTGGGAAAATCAGGAACTAATAAGGATTGAGCTAACTCTCCTTGCTCATTATAAAATTTTATTTTACCTTGTTCATTACATAGCCATACTTCAAGAGCATGAGCTTCAAAATATAAATTTTTCTTAAACTCCATTTCCCCCAATGTATTACCAATAGATTTAACTTCTATACAAATTTCTGGTGCAATAGATGCTGATACTTGATCTTGAATCTTGTCAAATCTTTCCTCCGAACACCAGACAACATCCGCAACTTTAACCCCATCTGATGTGTTGATCGCACATTCTGGCATTACTTCTCCAGAGTTTAATAAAGGTTCTAATAGACGCTGGATTCTTCCTTGATGAAAAGAGTGTTTGATCTTTACTGGACTCATTATGATTTGACCCCACTTATTTAATTCAATCTTGAAGGGTAAATCTTGTAACTGTTTATTCTCACAAACTTCTTCCCATTTCATAGTTAATTACCTAGAACAATCAATAAAATGTTAACTCATTTGTCAACTTAAAATTGCACGCTCACCCCTAAAAGAGCGATCGCCCCTTAGTCCAAAAACATTGTTTGCTTTTTTTAGCACGTCTACTTATCGATAAAAAACTCAGAGAGATAAGTTTTTATCTATTTGGATTGCAACGTATTTCGATTAAAAAACCGTCAGGATCATAAAAGTAAATGCCTTTACCAGTAGGACGGCTTACAGGCTCACCCTCAATTTTTACTTGATGCGATTGCAAGGCTACCACTGCTTCATCAAACAGTTCGGGTGCAATATCAAAAGCTAGATGATTCGCACGAGTAAATTGTTGTTGCGGATTAGGATCTGGCGGCGTAAGTTCTGGCTCCCAAAACAGATCGAGAATGGTTCCATCGGGAGTCATAAAGTTAGCAACTTTTCCTTCGGTTACTAAATCTTTTAACGTACTTGGGACTTCATCGCCAACGAGTTGATGCAAGCCTAAAATATTGCCATAAAAATCACAGGAGGCATCCATATCACGAACATTTAAAGCAATATGATGCACTCGCCGCAAAGAACCTTTAGCGATCGCAGGTTTTGGAGTTGAGGTATTTAGTGCCATAACAGTAATTATTGCGATGAGTTTACAGATTGAGATAGAAATCTTCGACTAAATCAATATAATCTTTCGTATAAATATATTTTTCCTCTTCTTTTGAAATAAAAAGAGGAATTTCGCTTTTCCATATTTAATCTTATATTTATACTTATGGAACTATTTATAGCTGTTTTTAGCTAGTTTTAGCAAGGTGTGTAGTGAGGTAATATAGACAAGGACTTTACGCGATCGCCACTTAGTATGAATCGAAGCTTTTGGATTATCGCGCTTATTTCTTTTATTAACTCCCTAAGTTTTACGATTCTGATCCCTGTTTTGTATCTCTATGGTAGACAGTTCAAGTTAGACAACTTTCAGATCAGCTTGATATTTGCGATCTATTCGATCGCCCAATTTTTTGCCACACCGATCATTGGTAAACTTAGTGATCGGTTTGGACGCAAACCATTATTGATTATCAGTTTAGCAGGAACAGTATTAGCAAATCTGATGGCGGGGACAGCCGCAAGTGCCGCCGTGTTGTTTCTAGCAAGATTTCTTGATGGCATTACAGGTGGAAATGCCTCGGTTGCTCAAGCCGTAATTTCAGATGTGACTACCCGCGAAAATCGAGCTAAAGCTTTTGGCATTAATGGAGCCGCCTTTGGTCTAGGTTTTATTCTTGGGCCCGCAATCAGTTTACTTGCTCAAAAAGCCGCTAAATATACGCCTCTAGGTGATTCTTTTGGAGCTTCCTTTCTGGTATCAGGAACGATCGCGGCGATCGCTTTAGTGCTAACGATTTTCTTTTTACCAGAAACTCTTCAAACTAAAGCCCCAAAGGCTCAAAACATCTTCGATCTTGGCTTAGATAAACTGGTCAAAGGTTTGTTTATGCCCAAAATTGGTATTTTGTTGATTATCAATTTCCTAACGGGATTAACCTTCACTCTCTTTACATTTGCTTTTCAACCCTACTTTATTACAGTTCTCAAACAAAATAGTGATGCTCTTACGCTGATGTTCTTTCTGTTTGGTGTATTGGGTGTAATTATGCAGACATTGGGAATTGCCCAATTGACAAAACATTTTCAACTAGTCCAGATTCTATTTATGGGATTGTTCATTCGTAGTCTCTCTTTCGTTTTGATGCCAATTTGGGAAGACATACATTACTTTGTCGCCGTTTGCATTTTCTTTTCATTGCTAAACTCAGTCGTGCAGCCAATGATTAGCGCCTTGATTTCCCTTAATGCTAGTCCTGAAGAACAAGGCACAGTGTTAGGTATAAACTCATCCTACCTAAGTATATCTAATGCCTTTGGTCCCATAATTGCAGGGTTACTCGTCAATGCAAATAATCCTCACTCCTATGGTTATCCGCTTTATTTAGCAGGTGTTTGCACATTTCTTGTCCTAATTTGGGCGTATGTAAAGCGCAATAACTATGCAGTCAAAACATCAAAATGAAGCCTTTCCACCTGATATATAGCTATTTGCTTTCAAACCTACCACAAATAATAATATAAACCCTTTGTGGGGCTTCGCCTTGCGACCCCTGTCCATAGTGAGTTTGATCAATAACTGCTGTAAGTTGCTTAATTTAACAAATTATAAGTGCCACCTTTTTTTAAGGCTTTTTGGTAAGCTTCACGAGAATGGATTCTCTCTAAAAAATTGGTTAACTTGGGGTGATTGGAATTTAAAGAACCACGAGCTGTTGCTGCCTCTAAAGGAAAACTGATCTGAATATCTGCTGCCGAAAACTCTTGACCAGCAAACCACAATTTATTTTTAAGTTCATTTTCCATAAAATCAATATTTAATTTGATTTGAGGATTTACATAACTGCTAAGAACTTTTTCACAAAAACCTTTCACAATAGGCTTTACAAAAAATAGCATTGGTTGCTTAGGCGCTTGCGAAAAAATAAGACTGAGAACCAATGGAGGCATTGCCGAGCCTTCTGCATAATGAAGCCAGTAGGTATATTGCAAATCCTCAGGCGTATTCGGTTCTGGTCGCAGTCGATTATTGCCATAGTTTTTTAGAACATATTCTATAATTGCTCCAGATTCGGCTACTGTATTTTTCTCATCAGTAAGAACAGGAGATTTGCCAAGAGGATGAACATCGCGCAATGATTTGGGCGCTAACATCGTTTTTGGATTTCTTTCATAAAACTTTAATTCATAAGGTATTTCTAGCTCTTCTAAAAGCCAAAGAATACGTTGCGATCGCGAATTATTTAGATGATGAACAGTGATCATAATTTTTTAACTATATATTATTCGTTTTAGTGATATTTTAGCATAATAGAAAGAGTGGCAATTCACAGCTATTTGCTTTCAAACCTGCCCCAAATAATAATGTAAAACCGATTGCGTAAGCCCTGCGACCCTTCTTGTGGCGGATTTGATCAACAACTGCTGTAAGATGATTTGTCAACTATAGTAATCCTCATTATTTAAGATTACTTTTTTTATAACTTAGAATTACCGCAGTAACTTTATTAAGGTTTTAAAAGTTTTGATTCCAACTACATCATCAAGCTTTGCCATCTCTGATTTACCTACTATTTGCGGAAATGAAGCAGAAATTCAATCCGCTGTGCAAGAAAACAGACCTGTATTTTTAACTAATGGTAATCTACTCCTTGAAGAAATTAGGGCTGCATTTGCTTGTGCTTTGCATATGCACCAACCCACGATTCCCGCAGGTGTAGATGGAGCGCTAATTTGTAACCTTCAGCATATGTTTGAACATCAGGGCGAAGGTGATAATCACAATGCTTCGGTGTTTGCATGGTGTTACAGCCGAATGGGAGATTTTATTCCGCAACTAGTTGCGGAAGGTCGTAATCCCCGCATTATGCTGGACTATTCGGGAAACTTGCTCTGGGGCTTGCAGCAGATACAACGTAATGACATCTTAGATAATCTCAAAAAGATTACTTGCGATCGCCAATATCAGCCCTATGTAGAATGGCTAGGCACAATGTGGAGTCATGCCGTGATTCCATCGACACCAATTCCCGATATTAAATTACAGATCCAAGCATGGCAAAGTCACTTTGCTTCTATTTTCGGGATCGATGCTCTGAAGCGTGTTAAAGGATTTTCACCACCTGAGATGCATCTTCCTAATCACCCTGACACTCTCTACGAATATATCAAAGCACTCAAAGAATGCGGCTATCGCTGGTTGATGGTTCAAGAGCATTCAGTGGAACGTCTTGATGGTTCGGGACTAACTCAAAATCAAAAATATTTGCCAAATTGTTTAAGGGCAACGAATTCCAATGGTGAATCCATTAGTATTACGGCTCTAATTAAAACTCAAGGTTCAGATACAAAACTAGTCGCCCAAATGCAGCCTTACCATGAGGCAAAAGGGCTTGGCAGACAGCAGATTGGACATATTTCTATTCCTTCTTTAGTATCGCAAATTGCTGATGGGGAGAATGGCGGCGTAATGATGAATGAATTCCCCCGTGATTATCCTTTGGTATGGGAGAAACTTAAAAATAATGATGGTGGCACTTCGGGAGTTGTAGGATTAAATGGAACCGAATATCTAGAACTAATTGAATCGGCAGGTGTGAATCCGCTTGATTACCCAGCTATTCAAGCAATTCAACAACATAAGGTCTGGCAACGATGCCAAAACATTAATACTTCAACAGTCGAGCAAGCGATCGCGGAACTTAAAGCGACTGATCACCAATTTCATATGGATGGTGCATCATGGACAAATAGCATGAGTTGGGTGAAGGGCTATGAAAATGTCTTAGAACCGATGAATAAACTTAGTGCTAAGTTCCATGAAAAATATGACTCACTTGTAGCCCAAGATCCTGCGGTTACTAAGCGATCGGATTATCAACAAGCCTTGCTTTATAATCTCTTACTCCAAACCAGTTGCTTCCGTTATTGGGGACAAGGGATGTGGACAGACTATGCCCGCGAACTCTATCGACGCGGAGAAGCTTTGTAACTGACAGTTTGTTGAAACTCTCAATGCTTTAACTAGATCTTTTCTTCATGCAATTTTCACTAATTTAAAGCCTACAATTAAATTGGAGAAGCACATAGTATTCATGTAGGCGATAAAACTGTGACAGATACATCTAATCCTATTGATATTCATAATCCTACTGACTCTAAAGATCCTAAAACAAGCTCTGAGATTATCTATCCTCTTATCAATAAGAAGGGTTGGGGTGGATTAGTCGGTAGTACATTAGGCAGGGCAATTAGAGTTGCGAGAAATGGGTTGGGTAGTGCAGCAGAAGTAGTCGGTATTCGAGTAGGCTTGGTTAAAAAAGTAGTTGGTGGTGCAGTAGTTGGTGGTATTTCTACAGCAACTAGCAGAACAGGAAATGTGATTGATTCTGTTGGGAGTAACTTTTTAATAAAGAAAGCTGTGCAAATTTTTAGGGCTGACTGGCTACTAAAAATGTTAGATCAGGTTGATGTGGATAAGTCAGAAGCAGAAGTAAAACGCCTAAAACAAAAATATTCTAACGAGTCATCCAATCAAATAGCCCAAAGAGTCATCAAACAAAAAGCATTTTATGCGGGTGCATCAGGATTTGCGACAAGTATTGTTCCTGGTTCGGCTGCTGTCTTGTTTAGTGTTGATTTAGTCGCCACAACTTCACTTCAAGCCGAGATGGTTTATCAAATTGCTAGTGCATATGGCATGGATCTACATGACTCTACTCGCAAAGGTGAAGTTATCGCCATATTTGGATTAGCTTTTGGCGGCAAGATGGCAATCAAAGCAGGATTAAAGTTGTTGCGAAATATGCCATTAGCAGGAGCGGTTATTGCCTCAACTTCGGAAGCAGTCATGCTTTACACGCTAGGACGAGCTAGCTGTGCTTTTTATGAAGCAAAACTGAATCCTGTCAACTTTGAAGAAAAATTAGCAGCTATTCAAAAAGATAGTGAAGAAATCTTAAAAAGTGCAGTTCCCCAAGAGGAGATCATTGATCAAATTCTTGTTCATGTAATTTTGGCAGGAAATCAAAATAGAAGTAAGGAGAATGTATTAACTGATTTGAGAGCAGCCAATCTCAGACCTGAATCAATTGAAGCGATCGCTGAATATATGGATTCGCCTTTTCCTCTAGAAATTCTACTAACGAATATTAAGCCAGAGTTTGCCTTACCTCTATTAGTGCAATGTCAAAAATTTGCGATGTTAGATGGAGTCGTTACTCCTGAAGAATCAAAAATAATTGAAATGATTGAGAAAAAGTTAGGCAAAATGTAATACAGCAGTTGTTGATCAAACCCGCTGCGACAAGGGTCGCAGGGCGAAGCCCCGCAACGGGTTTTATATTATTATTTGTGGTAGGTTTGAAAGCAAATTGCTGTAAATTCTTAATTTTTTAATGCACAGCATTGAGTATCGCAAAATACCAGAAAGTTAAGTGGCAGAGTGAATCGCTACCTTTCTGGTCTTTGTAATTTTAGTTACTTACTGATTCGATTAATATTTTTTAGCATTGGACTATCGGAAACTATTTGTCGCCGTTGTTCCAACTTAAAATTTGCAACGCGATCGCCCATTGTTTGATCAGAAGTGACTCCCGCCGCTGGGGGTTGCCAATTGAAAAGTCGGTCTAGCCCTTCTAAAGGCGTAAACGCGACATTTTTATCCGTGAACCGAAATAACTGCATGCTGCCGCCACCAATAGAAGAAGTATTGGTTTGTTGCATATCCAATAGAATTTGCTGAGCAGGTGACAAGCCATTAGACTGACCACCACTACCGATTGATACTTGAGCGTTCAGATATCCTGTATTTACGGAAAATACCCCACCAATGAACGCCAATAAACCGAAAATTTTGAATGAAGCCATTTCAAATCCCTAAAACTTTAAATGGTGAATTGCAACATCAAGTTTCTAGCCCATTTTTTTTAGCCAACTCTATCAAGGCTAACATTTGTATTTAGTTTTTGCCACCAAATGTTAGAAAGTTCACATATGGCGAACGTCTCAAAAGCAAAGGTAGCACTTTGAGCTATCTCTACTTTTGGAATTTTACTGAATTTGATTGCTATAGTAGCGATATATTTCGATTATTTGATAATTTTTTAGACACTTGGGTTAAGTAACGACACCATGCTAGAGACGGTAAGTGAATCAGAGCAGACAAACGATCTTAACGATGTTTCTGATGCAAATGTCATTAAGGATGTAAACGAGGAAGCGATCGCCGATACCTCTATTGTCGATGACGATTACCAAGAAATCGATGATGTCGAGATGTCTTTATTCGATCATCTTGAAGAATTTCGATCACGCATTTTTTATGTGTTAATTGCTGTTTTTGTTGGTGTGATTGGATGCTTTGCGATCGTTAACAAAATTGTGGCGCTCCTAGAAATCCCTGCTCAAGGTGTGAAATTTTTGCAACTTGCTCCAGGGGAATACTTTTTTGTATCGATCAAAGTTGCTGGCTACAGTGGCATATTGGTAGCTAGTCCTGCAATCTTGTATCAAATTGTGAGTTTTATATTGCCTGGACTTACTCGTAAGGAAAAACGGACAGTCGCGCCGATTGTATTTGGCTCAAGCATTCTATTTGGCTTAGGTATTGTTTTTGCTTACAAGTTACTAATCCCTGCTGCTCTCAATTTCTTCATCAGCTATGGTGGCGACGTGGTTGAGCAGTTTTGGTCAATTGATCGCTATTTTGAGTTTGTATTGTTGCTTCTATTTAGTACTGGGTTAGCATTTCAGATACCTGTTATTCAAGCTTTGTTAGCAATGACAGGTATTGTCAACTCTGCCAAAATGCTCGCGGGTTGGCGCTATGTTGTTCTCGGTGCAGTAGTCCTTGGCGCAGTACTGACTCCCTCTACTGATCCGATGACTCAGAGTTTACTAGCAGGTGCAGTTGGGATGTTGTACTTTGGCGGCATCTTCTTAGTCAAAGCAATGGGCAAGTAAAATTTTAAAAGGGAGAAGATTCATTTCCTGACTATTCTCCTTTTTAGGTTTTATGATGATTTCTATAGCCAGTTGCCAAGCAGTACAAAGGGAGCCCAAAAATAAGGATGACTATAATTTTGATTTTTAAGTAAGGTGAGCTGAGCGAGTCTTAAGGATTCTGCCCTAGTCACATTGGCTGAAGATAAACTTTGATATAGAGCAATCATCAACTGAGAAGTAGCACTATCATCCACTGACCAGAGCGAAGCGATTGTGCTTCTTGCTCCTCCTCTTACAGCCATCCCCGCTAAGCCCAGTGCGGCACGCTTATCACCCAATGCAGTTTGACAAGCACTCAAAATTAATAGTTCAACAGGTTCGATATCACCACGATTTTTAGAACGTAATAACTGATTTAGCTTCTCAATCGTTAATTTCCCATCATAAGTAAGCAGAAAAGTATCTTCTGCTTCAGAGCTAAAGTTTCCGTGAGTGGCAAGATGAACAATTGGGAAAGGGAGTGATGTAAGTGTTTTAGAGAGATTTTGCTTAGTAAAGCTAATGTCAAGAAAAATGGAACTTAATGGAACTTGTTTGTTGATTTCCTCTAACTCACCTTTAACATTAGGAAGAGCCGAAAATCCTTGTCGAGATTCGGTTAGCCCAGCTATTAGAGCGGTGACTTTTTGCTTGACAATGGGTTTAGGGTCAATGAGCTGTAATCCAAGCGTTAAAGCAATGCTGTAATTCTCAG
>JAYVVP010000072.1:0-6012 GCA_043786935.1 Pseudanabaena sp.
ATAGAGAATATCAAAACAAACAATGCTGAAGTTATTCAACAGGCTGAACAAGCGATCAAACTAATTAATGACTCAAAAACGATTAGCTTAACGATTGAGAACTACAAACAACTTCAGACATTCCAAATCCTGACTAATCCAGATCTCAATGTTGAAGACCTACAAACTCAACTTACAAACCTCAAGTCTAGCGGATATAAAGCACTAATCAATAAGCTTACACAGTCAATAAATCGCTGTGACAATCAAATTAACAAACGTGAGGAATATACGCAGCGAAGCGGTTTAATTCAGCAGATTCAGAATCTATTACCTAATAGTAATGAGTTTGATAGCATCCACGCTCAAATAGAATCAGCATCTGTTACCTTAGAGCAAAGGTTACAGGAATTTGAAGTGCGCGTCAAAGACCGTAGCATCATTGAAGAAATCAAGAAGCTATCCTTGAGCAGTTCCCATACGATTAGACAATGCGAAGAAAGCTTAACTCGAATTCAATCTCTATCACAAAAACTCAATGATTACGAGGCGTATCAAGCAGATGTTAGGAAACGTGTAGACGAGTTTAATAATCAAATTGCTAAGCAATGCGAGGAGTTAACGCGCCTACAGGATCGGATGGAGGCAATTTCTGATCCAAAGGAGCTAGATAGCTTTAAAACTGACTATGCTAGACTCTACCAAGTTTTCAAAGACTCATCACACTATGACAGCTATCAAAAATTACAAATCAAAATTGATGAACTTGATGAGGCTCTTGAAGTAGTTCGGGACTTAGACAAACTTAAGCAAAAGTCTAATTCAATCGCTGAATGTCAACATTCACAACAAAAGTTAGCTGAGGCTAGTAAAAATATTAGCGATTGCTTTCAGCCACAAATCCAAATAATTAGTCAAAGTTTGAGCGATCGCGTAGATCAATATCGCCATGAACTAGCAGATCTAGAGCAACGCCTAACCACCCTTACAGGCTTAAAGCCCTGTCAAAGTTTAGAAACAGACCTATCACGCAAATCTAACTATTATCTCGGTTCAGAAATCGATGAAGATCGTTATCGTCTAATACAAAGCCAACTAAGTCGCTTGCAAGAGCTATATAAACTTGCGGATGCTGTCAAGCGTCAGACTCTAGAGGATTACGATCAACACTTGCAAGCATTGCAACAATGGCTTGATGAGGATAGCCAAGTTCCTGAATGGACGGGCGATCGCTATCAAACTATCCGCCGCGATACAGAAAAAAATCGTCAAGCTTTGCTAGATAAAATCCGTAAAGATTGTCGAGACTGGGTAAATCAAGTTGATCGAGATTGGCTTGCTATTGATACTGATAGTAATACTGAAAGACAAGCAGAAAAAGCCCATAGACTAATTCAAAGTATCAAAACTGAAAAGCCTAATCACATTTCAGGACTAACAGAAGATCTTGAGAATACAATTAAAGAGATAGAACAAAAATGTAATAGCATCATCGAATCAAATCTTGAAATTCAAATTATTTCACGCTTCCGTCAACTCCCACAAAGCCGTCGCAACAATCTCTATGCAAAGATGCAAGATTACTTGACAGATAAAACGGAGGATAATTAAGCATGGCTAAACATATTGCGATCGGGAAAATTGCCAATGAATTTGAGAATAATGCGATCAAATTTCTTAAAAGTAAGTTGCCAGACACCTTTACTATTTTTAGCAATTTTGAACTCAAACAAGGTAAAGATATCTACGAGGTTGACCTAGCGATTATTGCGCCGCAATGTGTCTTTGTTGTGGATATCAAAAATATTGTTGGGCATATTGATATTTACGATAAGTGGTGCCCAGAGAATAGAGAACCTTTCACATCTCCCTTAGCTAAATTACGTCAACACGCGAAGGTGATCTCTTCTTTGATTAGTAACTCTAACAAAGCTCAAAGCCATACACTTAAAAAAATCCATATTCAAGCTGCTATTTTAATTACATCGTTAGAAACAACAATTACCGACCATAACGGTAAAGATGAAGATAGCATTACTTACCTAAGAGAAAGTATAGAATTTTTCAAAAGTGCTCACTTAATTCCTGATCATCGCCTCCAAGATATTTACAATTATTCTAGTGCTATTGAAAAAGCTATTAGAGGGAAAACGCAACCTAAATCTACACCAACATTTTATCGTGATTGGCAGTTAGAGCAAAAGTTTAGTAGTAGCGATCGCCTTGAAGAATATCGTGCTAGACATAGTTTGATACCCACTCGAACTGCAAGACTAAAAATATATTTAGCAGAACCATACCCTGATCCAGATAATCCCGATCCAGATAAGAAGAGGATTCTCACAACATTTGCGGCACTTAGTCAGATCGATCACCCCAACATTCAAAAAACCAAGGATTTTTTTGAAACAGAGGATAAAGATCGCTTTATTCTTGTGCTTGATGAGATTGAGGGTCGTCCATTAAGCCAAGCTATACACTTACTATCAACGGTTCAAAAATATGACATTCTCAATCAAGTATTAGGCGCAATGGAATATGTCCACGAACATGGGATTATTCATCGTAATCTATCGCCTGATTGTATTCTCATTACCCATAACAAAGGACAGGCAATCATCACAGGCTTTGAGTATGCCCGTAATCGCGATCGCACCCACACGATCGCCGAAGAAATCATTGACAGCATCGATTATAAATACCAGCCCCTTGAATGCCAACAAGATCCATCAAAAGCAAGTATCGCCTCTGACTTATTTTCCATTGGTGCAATTTTCTATTATGTATTTACTGGAAAGAAACTATTTGAACAGGCTCAAGACTTACAATCTCGTCCGATTAGCTTTATTGAGCCACCATCTCAATTAAATCCAGAACTCACCACTAGTTTTGACAATTGGATTCAAAAAATATGTGCTAAAAATCCTCAAGATCGCTTTATTAGTGGTGATGCTGCTAGACAAGCCCTGACACCGATCGCTACCAGCGAAACCATCGACCTCACCAATCTACCTCTAGATTATTTAATTAATAATCAATATTTAATTAAAGAAAAGTTGGGTAAAGTAGGTAGTTTCTGTGTCACTTACAAGGTTTGGGAGACAACAGCTGAGATTTATGAAGTTTTGAAACTAGTGGTACGCGATCGCATTTCTCAATATGACCGTGCTAAACAAGAATATAAAATCCTGCGACAACTGCCAGAACATAATCACATTGTTAAAGTCCGTAATGCAGGACAACTACCTGATGAAACACCATTTATCGTATTTGACTATGTAGAAGGACGTGATTTAACTAGTTTCAGAACAGGTTTTGATCTAAGTTTTGAGCAATCGATCTCGATCGCCAAGCAAACCGCCACAGGGCTATCACACTTGCATAAACATCGTATCTATCATCAAGACATTAAGCCCTCTAATCTCTTAATTACCAATAGTGAAAAAGAGATCTGTGTCAAGATTATTGATTTTAATATTGCTGCATCAGAACGGGACGAATCACCCACTAGTGCAGGAACTCAGCGATATCTCCCACCTGACTTTAATTTTCAGGACTCAACATCACTTGAAGCAAAAATTGATCGCGATCTCTATGCGCTTGGTATTACCTTTTATGAATGTTTGACAGGACATTATCCTTTTGACGGAGGGTTTCCTGCACCGAACCTTTTGCCTTTAAACCCTGACACTTTAGGATTGACCATACCAGTTCCTGACAAATTGACTGCCTTGCTTAACAAAGCAATTGCTCCCCAAAGGAGTGATCGCTTCAAATCTACAACCGACTTTCTGCAATCCTTAGAGCAATGCTTTGAGCAATCTCTACCCGATCACCCCTTGCCAAAACCTCTGGAGGTAAATGTAAAACCTATCAAACCCCCATCACCGATAATTCCGATCATCGATGCCAAAACTTTCTTTTCGAGTCATCAAAATTCAATTGCTTTACCACATAAAACACCTGACAACTTAACAGTTACCCTCGATCCTACTGATACCTATCAAATTCCTAAAGGCTATCAAGCGATCAACTCAGAGTTAGAATGGCTAAAATATTTTCATATCGAAGAACTAACAGAAGCAATACATTATTGGATTTCTGGATCTTATCTCTGTAATTTCACGCGCAAATGGTTAGAATTGCACGGCTTACTTGACAAAATAATTACAGAAAAGCAAGATCCCATTAATTTTCTTGAAACTCTAATTAATGATGCCAATATTCTAGCTAAGTTTCAAACAGAACCACTAGCAAATTATCTATACGCTTTATGCGATCGCCTCAATCATTATCAAAGCACCAAACCACAAGCAGATCCCATTGTGGATTTACTAGCAGATATTACAGGCAATCATCAAATTTGGACTGAAATACCAAGCATTGAGCATCTCGCGCAATGGCTGATAGTAAATGTACATGATGATTTTATACCCTTGGAAAAATATTGGCAGCAAGTTATTGTTAAATCAGTCAGTAATCCTCAATTAGCATTAGCTTACACAGTAGATAATAAACAGGACTTATTGCGTAGCTGGATTGGATTGAATTCAACAGACAAAGTAATTCAAGACTTTGGTGAATTTCCTTTAAATATTCCATCAGCATTGTTAAAAGAATTAAATAATTATTGGCAACAAAAAATTCTTGAATCTGAGGGCAAGGTTTTGGATACACTATCCCCTGATTTGCCAAATATTCAACAGGTTATAAACTTAGCCTATGATTTATCTATTAAACATCCTGAACTAATTGTAAGCGATCGCATTCATCGTTTACCCTATTCAGTCTCACAGCGCAATAAGCTCCTCAGTCTATTACCCCAAGATTTACCGCAAGAGCTTAATCTTAAGTCTTCTGTTACCGAAGCAATGAATTGGGCAACAGAGCAGTATTTACCCTTCCGCCAATGGGAGTTAACAGTTGCGAAAAAAACTATTCGTGAAAGAGAAAGCGATCGCCTCGGCGAAAGTTTTGCCCATTGGCTCTATCAGCAATATCCCACTCTCAAAACTCAATCAGTTGCCGAGTCACCTCTTAACTACAGTACAGCTCATCTAGTCACTCAACTAGCTAAACATAACCCTGTACTATGGGTAGTAATTGATGGTTTAGGATGGCTAGATCATCAAGAGTTACTACAATACTTAACTGAGGGTAACTCATCAAAAAAAAATATCTCACAAAACACTTTAAAAATAGAAACAGAACTATCTGCACGCATTAGCATCCTGCCAACTAAAACCGAATATGCAAAATGGAGTCTCTACACTCAATTACCCTGCGATCGCTCCGATTGGTCGCCCGAAATGGCACAAGCTTTTCCGCAAATGGGCATAGGCGATCGCTATACTGATGGTCGCACGAGTGTACTTTATGAGGATTTACGAAAAGCTAAACATTCTCTTTTCTGTTGGGATACGGAGCAACTCGATCATCTTTACCATGAATCTCGCGATTGGGATAGCCTCTACCAAAGCGATCGCCCTGCCACATTACGCAAACTGGCTGATCAAATCTATTACAGCATTCAACAACATCCACAACCAGAAAGACTAAAAGTTGTGATAGCTAGTGATCACGGACAATTAATAGGTGAAGTTCCCCTTATGCCGAACCCTCCGTTTGATGTTAATGGCTCAGGTAGAATGGCGATCGGGCGTACAGAAGATCCACGCTGCTTTGTCTTGGGATCTAAAGCTTTTGGACTTCCTGAAGATATCAGCGTTCCTAAGAATGGATCTTGCTTCAGCACTTTTCAAAAAACATCTCAAGGCATGGGCATTGGTTTACATGGTGGACTTTTCCCTGAAGAAGCTATTGTTGGTGTTTCCGTTCTATGTCAATCTGTTGAAAGAAAGCCTGTAATTATAACTATTAGCGGTACAGGCAAAGCAAAGCAAAAAGGTAAACTAACAGTAACGATAGACAATCGAGCCAATGCGATTGCAATTAAAGATATTTATTTAACTATTAATCAATTGCCAGAATTGTCTGCTGGTAAATCTATCGCCCGACAACTTAGTAATCGAA
>JAYVVP010000073.1:0-6004 GCA_043786935.1 Pseudanabaena sp.
TACACTGGTATTTTTAACCAAAGTTTATCTTTTACTACTAACTTCATACGGCATATATTGCAATGCTTTTTCTTACTCATTACGCGGAACCATTGCCCATTTGCATCAAATATCGCAAATTCGCGATCGCCTTTTAATGCTCCGCCAGAAGTAATTTCTACTTCACTTAACGTGATCGGAGCTAGAGATTTGATTGGAAAAATCAGGATTTTACTGAGCCCTACCATAATACTGACAATTTTTTTGCAAACGATTTTTTTAATTATCTAGTCTTGATAAGTATTTTTAACTAAACCTTAACTATTCCAAGACAACCAAATATAATGTGACATATTTAACAAATTTTTTTACTCTGGGAGTCCAAGTGATCCAAAATACTCTTAAGGATACTTTAGCGCAAAATTTTGATAGTGTTGTAAGTCCTTCAGTGCCAACCCTAGCAAACATTTGGGCAAAAAAATATATTCAAAATCTGCAAGCAGATTCTTCTAAACAGGGTGTCAAATCCAATAATTTGACAGAAATTTTATCTCCAGAAAGACGGGTCGCTACGGCTGCAAGTTTATTGCAAGCTCTACGTTTTTCTAGCGCTCAGGCCTGGGCTAAGACGGAAAATCTACTGATGGGGCAGTTGCAAGCTCATGGTATCTCCACAGATTTAATCGATCCTTGGCAAATTGCTACAGATTCTCGTTTTTTATTAGAGCAAGCTCTAAAAGTTTATACAGACAATGCAGAGACTCGGCTTTTCGAGATAGATTTGTCTACTGATGAGCAACATCTCAAGCTTGCCAGCAACACGCAATTACCGACGATTGGACGGCTATCAGTAGCGATCGCCCAAAGCGTTGGCAATATTCGCAAAAAATATATATCGGTCGATCCGCGTGTGATTGGCTTTGTGAGTATGCAATTTCATTACGGTGGGCAAATACTTTTAGATTCACTACCGCCTTTGGAGCGCTTAGTCGTAAATTCTTACTTCAAAGTTATCGACGATCATCTTTATATGCCATTGCAGCGCTCTTATGATGCGGCTGGTCATTTAGACTATGACGATTTGGAATTGGAGTCTGTGCGTCAACTACTAGCGTTAATAAGTGAGATTGCCAAACAGGTTTCTCAAAAAACTTTGATTATGCATTCTGACTATCAATGCTACAACGGGGTATTAAGTTCGCCTCAAATTCGGATTTCTAGCTTGCGTGATATTGAAATGTTTCAGGTTTATCTATGCCTATGCGTACTTGAAAAAAGCGTTGTTTCAATTCAGGAAGAGCTTTTCCCTCTTTGTATAATGCTCTACCCACCTTTAAAAGTTAGTTGGGAACTAGTACGTACTTTGTTGAGATTGCTTTCTCAGGAAATGCACACGTATCTTGATGAACAACATGTCGCTGTATTTGAACCCTATCTCTTGGCTTTGAATGAAATGTTTGCTTCTGATGTGCTGCCCGCAGCCTGATAATAATTAAGACTATTAAGCCCATAGACTTTGTTGGCAAGTTCTGTTTGCATAGTTTTCCAACAAGGTTTAGGTTTATATCAGCATAAAGGGCTATATCTTAAGTTAAGAACAGCTAAGAACAAAAAAAATCAAGCATGACCTGTATTTGTACGATTAGCCAAGCGATCGCCATTACGTCGGCAACAGTTGCCAATATTGATGAGACCGCGCAAAAAAATATTGAGATAAGGGGCGTTATTTCCGATAGTCGCAAACTCGAATCTGGTCAGTTGTTTGTAGCTCTAACAGGCGAAAACTTTGATGGGCATGGGTTTGTAGCAACCGCGATCGCACAAGGCGCAGTAGCGGCGATCGTTAGTCACGAGTGGGCAAGCTCAGAAGCTGCCAAAGGGCTACCGATACTGGCGGTCAATGATACGCTCGTGGCTTATCAAGATCTAGCCCGATGGTGGCGATCGCAGTTTCAACGTCCTGTGGTGTCGGTAACAGGCTCGGTGGGTAAAACTACAACTAAAGAGATCATTGCGAGTATGTTGGCTTGCTATGTTGCCCCTGACAAGCAAGTTCACAAAAGCCAAGCTAATCATAATAACGACATTGGAGTGGCGCAAACTCTGTTGGCGATCGCGCCTGAGCAGCATGATTTTGTGGTCGTAGAAATGGGAATGCGTGGTTTAGGCGAAATCGCACGACTTGCCAAAACTGCTCTGCCGACTGTAAGCGTGATTACAAATGTTGGCACGGCTCATATTGGCAGATTAGGTTCACGAGAAGCGATCATTCAAGCGAAATGCGAACTACTTGCGGAAACTCCTCTCACTGGCACAGCAATTCTTAATGCTGATAATCCCCTTTTACTCGAAGCGGCTAGCAAGGTCTGGCAAGGCAAAACAATCACTTATGGATTAGGTATTGGTGATGTAAATGGAGAATTGATTGATGACAAGCTCTATGTAGACGATTTGACATGGGATTTGCCCTTACCAGGTCGTCATAACGCTTTAAATTTTTTAGCAGGGCTAGCCGTTCTCAAAGCTCTGAACCTCGATTGGCAGCAAACACTTCAGGGGATTGGTAAACTTGATCTTCCATTTGGCAGAGCGCAATTATATGAGTTGCCACAAGATGTGATCATTCTTGATGAAACCTATAATGCTTCACCTGAAGGAATGCTAGCCGCGTTACGACAATTAGCAGATATGCCTGCCAAACGCCATTGGGCGGTGCTAGGCACGATGAAGGAATTGGGGGAAATGTCTACGCAGTTACACAATCAAGTTGGTGAAGCAATCAGTAGATTAGGAATAGAAGGAGCGATCATCTTAGCCGATGGGGAAGCTGATGCAATTCTCGCGGGTGCAAATGGATCTTTGAAATATGCGATCGCTTGTCAGTCTTATAATGACATCACTCAAACTCTCTTACAAAAAGTGGAAAGTGGCGATCGGATTCTTTTTAAGGCTTCGCGATCAGTCGGTATGGATCAAGTAGTAGAAGCATTTCGCAAAACTTGGCGCTAGTTACAGCAACTTACTTTCAAACCTACCACAAATAATAATATAAAACCCTTTGCGGGGCTTCGCCCTGCGACCCTTTTCGTAGTGGTTTTGATCAACAACTGCTGTAAATCTTATGACCGTTAGACTGAAAAAACTCAGACAGCGATCGCACATATCTTTATGTATATTCTCAGCTTAACTGTCGAGGATGTTCGACAAACGTTACAATCGATTTAGAAGTTAGGAAATTGTCAAACATCTTCCATATAGACAGTTTCACCCCGAAAAAAGTTATGCCCGTACCAGTTGAACAGTTACTCACTCCCGAAATCCTCAAACCAGCCCGTTATTTAGGTAATGAGTTTGGGGCAGTCCGCAAACCTTGGGAACAGGCGATCGTGCGTTGGTCGCTTACTTATCCTGAAATTTATGAAGTGGGTGCATCAAACTTAGGGCATATCATCCTTTACAGCATTATTAATTCTAAAGAAGGACAACTTTGCGATCGCGCCTATCTTCCTGCTCCTGATCTTTCAGCAAAATTACGCGAAACTCAAACCGATTTGTTTGCGGTCGAATCTAAGCGATCGCTACGAGAATTTGACATTTTGGGCTTTAGCCTTAGCTATGAGCTAGGTGCAACCAATGTCTTAGAAATGCTTGACTTAGCCAATATTCCGATTACATGGCAAGAGCGCAGTCAATTAGCGATCGCTGAATGTCCGTTAATCTTCGCAGGCGGACAAACTGCTACTTCCAATCCTGAACCCTATGCAGATTTCTTTGATTTCTTTGCACTCGGTGATGGCGAAGAATTATTACCCGAAATTGGAGAAGTTCTCAAAGTCGCTAAACTTGCAGGTAAAAACCGCCGCGAAACTTTGCTAGCGCTTGCTAATGAAGTCGATGGTATATATGTACCTGAATTTTATGACATGGATGTAAAAACAGGTGCAGTTAAACCAAATCGCAGCGATGTCTCTCCTCGCGCCCTCCGCCGTGTCGCTACACCAATGCCCGAATATAGCATCGGCTTAGTTCCCTTAGTGGAAACAGTTCATGATCGCCTCACCATCGAGATTCGCCGAGGATGTACTCGCGGCTGTCGCTTCTGTCAACCAGGGATGCTTACTCGTCCCGCCCGTGACGTTGATCCTGAAAAGGTTGTGGATACGATTGAAAAAGCACTTCGTGAAACAGGTTATAACGAGTTCTCTCTGCTTTCTCTCTCTTGTTCGGACTATCTAGCTTTGCCATCGGTTGGTGTCCAGATCAAAAATCGCTTCAAAGATGAACATATAACTCTCTCATTGCCAAGTCAGCGCGTTGATCGCTTTGATGAAAATATCGCGCACATGTTACGGAGTGGCGATGGTCGTCAACAGCAAAGCCTCACCTTTGCCCCTGAAGCAGGTACACAGCGCTTGCGCGATGTGATTAATAAAGGCTTGACCGATGAAGAACTGCTGCAAGGTATCAAAATCGCCTATACCGAGGGTTGGGATAAGGTGAAGCTATACTTCATGATTGGTTTACCGACTGAAACCGATGAAGATATGATTGGTATCGTCGATACAGTCGCATGGCTCCAAAATGAATGTTCGCAGAAGGGAAGGAAAAAACTCGCGGTTAATTTGACCATTTCTAATTTCACACCCAAGCCTCATACTCCGTTTCAGTGGCACACTGTTTCTACAGGCGATTTTCTCCACAAACAAAAATTATTACGCAAAGAATTTCGCCGCTTAGCTAACATTAAAGTTAACTACACGGATATTCGGATTAGTGCGATGGAAGATTTTGTCGGACGAGGCGATCGCCGTTTGGGTAAGGTTCTCTATCGCGCTTGGCAACTTGGGGCTGGCTTAGAGGCATGGTTTGAAAATACAGAAAAAGCTTTTGGGGCATGGACACAAGCGATCGCTGAAGCTGACTTGATTTGGGAAACTCCATCGCTGAAGATGCAAAATGATTTACCTTGGGATCATATTGATACGGGTATCGATAAACAATGGTTGATCGAAGATTGGGAAAGAGCGATCGCGGCTAAAGTAATTCCCGATTGCTCCTTTGGTGGTTGCTCTGAGTGCGGAGTTTGCGGTCCCGAATTTGGACATAATATCGTCATTCCACCACCAGAAATCCCTGCGATTTCCTTAGACAAGCCGATCGTTCCACCTAGAGTGCAGCGTATTCGTCTCAAATTTGGCAAGCTGGGCGATATGAGTCTTATTTCGCATTTGGATTTACATCGGTTCTTTCAACGTGCTGTTCGCCGTGCGGCTCTACCGATCGCCTATACCGAAGGATTTAATCCTTTACCAAGGATATCCATTGCTAAAGCGCTGCCACTCGGTCAAACTAGCAATGCTGAGTTTGTTGATTTTGAACTCACTGCAACTATTCCCGTTGAAGAATTTGAACAACGCTTTAGTGCCGAACTTGATGCTGATTTGCCGATCTATGCGATCAATGAAATTGAAGTACATTCGCCATCTTTAGATTCAGTTTTAGAAGTTGCTGAATATACGCTCACGCTTGCCTTTATCACCCCAAGCGATCGCCATGCTGCCGACATCATGGATCTTCTTGAAGGCGCAAGTTACTGTGTCCTCGCTGCCACTTCTATCCAAATGCCTAAAGTCTCCAAATCAGGACGCAATCAAATGTTGGAATTACGCGATCGCATATTTACGATCAATGTAATTAATCCTGATCCTAAGTTTCCCAAAGTGCATTTCATGGGTAGTTGCAAATCAGACAGCAATCTTAAACCCGAATATGTGGTGTATATGCTAAATAAGTATTTAGCAGAAGAGGATGAAGTAAAACTAGTTAAAGTCCATCGCGAAGCTATGCGCTAAATATGAGGCTTAGAGATTAAATACTTGGTTAGCGATCGCATCGGCTAATCCCTCTGAGCCACCTTTTGCACCAACTCTTTCTAAACCATTTTGTTTACAAAGTTCTAGATATTGATGATCGTCTAAAGTGCGTTTAATACATTTAGCAGCTTCTTGCAAAATTTTAGGTGTAG
>JAYVVP010000074.1:0-2049 GCA_043786935.1 Pseudanabaena sp.
CCGTAGGTGTTAGGTCTCAATAAGTTAGGCTTCAATAAACAGATCGTTGCCTTCTTGGGTGACAGTAAAACTTGCTACGTCCTTGGGAGATTTGCCCAAAGCAAGCATATTCTGAGCAATCTCAGGCAAAGGGATACCAACAAAATTTTCTACCCATGCGACGTTTTTACCACCACAGATTTCAAACTGGGAACCATGGAAGGGGCAAGTAATTACACCGTTTTCAAATTTACCTTTGGCTAAGGGGAGTCCGAAGTGAGGACATTTGTTAGCGATCGCGCAATGCTTATCACCAACTTTCGCGACGAGCACAGATTGACCATTGGCTTTGATTTTCAGTACTTTGTTAGCAACAATGGTATTAGTAGTAGCGATTTTGACTTTAGCCATAATAAAAAACTCCTGAAATATAAAAGATTTTTAAAGTTCTAGAAAATAACTACCCGATCATACAGGATCTCATGTTTGAGCAGTGGAGTTACAGTGCACTGCTTTCTTGATAAGGGTGACTTATCAACATTATGTCCTTATACTTTTTCCTAAGTTCTTGATCAGAATTTTTATCCTAAACTAGCCTAAAAATGAGTTTATTCAGTTTCCAAAGGAGCCATTGTTAGTCCTGCTTGCTTCAGTTGAGCGTGATAAAACTCAGCTTGCTCTAAGGGACCAACCCACGCGATCGCCAAGCCATTATGGTGCACTTGATTAGTTAATTCCCAAGCTAGTTCTTCGGTCATCTGGGGAATGTATTTCATCAAACATTGGGAGACATGCTCAAAAGTATTGAAATCATCGTTTAGCACAATGACCTTATACTTCGGGTAAGTCTTGCGTACTACTTCCCTTACAACGTCTTTAACTTTTTCGGGAGTTTGAACAACAGCAAAAATAGCCATAATTACAACAAACATTTTACTTTTTTATTATCTCAAAAAAGTTCTAAATAAGTCAAAGGTTAATGAATTGTAGACATAGAGACATAATTATCAATTTATCAAAGCCTATTTTTTAAATAGTTTCCATTATATTTAGTTTACTTGTGTTCATCTACTCATTTAACTTTTTGCCATTTTAGAGGATCGAGTCGATAATATCTTTGCAAAAGTTCATAGAGAGCTTGATGCTTTTTACTTAGCTGAATTGGCTTTTCAAAAAACGTTTCTGTTGCTACTGCAAAAAACTCCGCAGGATTTGTCGCTCCATAACTATCAATTACTGTCTTTTTATTGTTCTTTATGCGATCGCATAGTTGTAGATATTCAGCAGACATTATCTTTGCCCATACGGCATAATCTAAAGCTCTTGTCAAAATTGGTACACCTTCCGCTATTCCATCTTCTTGATCTAATTGATGAGCAAACTCATGCAGCACTACGTTATGTCCATCCTGCCAATTCAGTAGATCTTGTCTGATCTGATCCCACGAAAGAATTAATTGATCTTGTGTCCATGATTCTCCTAATCTAGCAACGCGACGTTCTTCGACGACATAGCGATCACTCATGACTGTCTCATTGACAATATAAGCATTGGGATAAATGAGAATCGAGCGCAGATTAGGGAAGTATGTTTGACGATTGCCAAATAGTAATAAACAAGCAATTGCCGCGATCGTCACTTTCATCTCTTCAGTAATTTGCAATCCTAAGCAGCCAATAAATTGCTTTTCTTTGAGAAATATTTGCATATATCCTTGCAATTGCTTTTGCTGAGAATTAGAGAGGGCATGATAAATAGCAAGATTGCTCTCGACAATTCTCAACCAATGTCTAGGAAAAAGCTGCGCCTTAATGTGATCGCGACGTAGCTTGACCAAAAATGGATAAACTAAAATTCCAATTGCGATCGCGCTGATCACAATAGAGAAGATAATTGATAAAACCTTAGGAGAACTCACAGAGGTTGAACTGGTTAAAAAGGATTGAACTGGTTGAAATTAGGGGATTTGAGTTATTTAACGTCAGTTCGGGTTAAGCCAAACAAATTTGAAGAAAAAAAAGACTAAACAGGTAAGCTAAAAGTATCCACACATTAAGCAACCTGCCAGTC